>JAFAMK010000278.1 GCA_019233415.1 Vulcanimicrobiota bacterium | reverse complement strand
CCGCCTCGACGTGCGGGCGGAACGCGTCCTCGAACATCGCCGGCGTCGGCTGCGAGGTCGTCGGAAGGACGGTCAAGCTCGCGAGCTTGCGATAGAATTCTTCGCGCGTCAACTCGACGTTGTCCTGATAGCGGGCGTCGCCGAACTGGACGAACAGGGGAACGACGCCGATCCCGCGCGCCTGCGCGTCGGCGATGTCGAGGTCGGCGGTCGAGTCGGTGACGATCGCGACGCGCGCGCTCATGCGGCGAGCACCGCCCCGATCGTGCGCACGAGGTCCGCGTCGGCGAGCGCCGCGGCCTGGCGAATCGCGTTGCGGATCGCGACCTTGTCGGAGCGGCCGTGCGCGACGACGCAGTTTCCGCGCACGCCGAGCAGCGGCGCGCCGCCGTAGGTCGAGTAGTCGACGCGCACGCGGATCGACGCGAAGACACCGCGGCTCAACAGCCCGCCGAGCTTGCCGACGACCCCCGCGTTCTCGTACGCTTCGCGGATCACGTCGCGCACGAAGGTCGCGCTCCCCTCAGCGGTCTTGAGGATCACGTTCCCGACGAAACCGTCGGCGACGACGACGTCGGCGTGGTTGTGGAGCACGTCCTTCCCTTCGACGTTCCCGATGAACCGCACCGGCGCGCGCGCGAACAGCGCCGCCGCTTCGAGGACCTGCGCGTTCCCCTTCGTCGGCTCCTCGCCGACCGAGACGAGGCCGACGCGCGGTTCTGCGATCCCGAGCGCCGCGCGCGCGTACGCCGCGCCCATCACGCCGAACTGCACGAGCCACTCGGGCTTGCAGTCGACGTTCGCGCCGGCGTCGCACAGCACGACCGGACCGTCGGCGCCGGGAAGCACCGCGCCGATCGCCGGTCGCGCGATCCCCGGGATCGTGCGCAAGCGGATCAGCGCGATCGCGAGAAACGCGCCGCTGTTTCCGGCGGAGACGACCGCTGCCGCGCGCCCGTCGCGCACGAGGTCGACCGCGTCGCCGAGCGAGGTCCCTTCGGCCTTGCGCACCGCCTGCGAGGCGCTCGCGTCCATCGCGACGAGCCCCGCCGAGTGAACGATCTCGATCCCGGTCTCGCCGTGCAGCAGCGGTTCGATGCGCGCGCCGTCACCGACGAGCACGATCTTCCCGAGCCGGTCGCGGTGCGCGACGATCGCGCCGGCGACGACCGCATCGGGCGCGTTGTCGCCGCCCATCGCGTCGACCGCGATCGTGGGAAGCAGCCGCCGCGCGTCAGTGCTCAACGGAGATCCAGTACTCGACCGACGGCTGGCCGCCGTAGTAATACTCCACGTCCACGTCGGCGAAGCGTTCGCCGAGGACGGCCGCGTACTTCTGCGCGTCGCGCTCTTTCTGCGTGCCGCCGTAGTAGAGC
Source organism: Vulcanimicrobiota bacterium (assembly GCA_019233415.1). Lineage (GTDB taxonomy): Bacteria > Vulcanimicrobiota > Vulcanimicrobiia > Vulcanimicrobiales > Vulcanimicrobiaceae > Vulcanimicrobium. Next base: position 2,044 of record JAFAMK010000278.1, on the reverse strand, counting down.
GTGACGAGCCCGCCGTCCTCGGCACCGAGCGCCGCGGCGGCGTCGCCGATCACGTCGGTCAGCGTCGGCGCGGTGAGCAGGCGCTTCCCGACCGATGCAGACGGCGCGCCCTTCTGCACCGCGACGCCGCCGATGCTCGCATCCTTGCCGGCGAAGAACACCGACGCGCTGCGCACATTGCCGAGGACCGGTGCCAGCGCGTTCAGCTCGATCACTTCTTCGGCGCCGCTGAGCTGCAGCAGCACGGCGAGCCCGGCGATCGGGTCGGCGGTCGGCACGACGACCACACGTTTGTCGCTGAGCGCGCCGACCTCGCGCGCGGCGAGCGCGACGTTGGGGTCGTTCGGCAGCAGGTAGACCGTGCTCGCGAGCGAGGCGTTCACCCCGACAAGCAGGTCGCGCACCGACGGGTTCGCGCCGTTCGGGACGGGGATCGTCACGTCGGCGCCCAGCTCGCGCGCGATGCGGTCGAAGCCGGCGCCGGGAACGACCGCCGCGATCCCGACCGCGCGCGCCGGCGCGTCGACGACGAGCAGGTTGTGCTGCTCGGCCATGTCCTCGCGCTTCCAGCGCGTCACCGTGCCATGGCGCGCCGCGATCGACTTGACCGTCTCGGGTTCGGCACAGTGGATGTGGACCTTGATCGTCGGCGCCGCGCCGATCACCAGCAGCGAGTCGCCGTGCCGTTCCAGCTCGTCGCGCAGCCCGAACGCGTCAACCATCGCGTCTTCGAGCACGAACTCGGTGCACCAGTGGTTGTCGCCGACGACCTGCTGCCGGGTGAAGACGCTCGAACGGACCGGCCGGCGCGGGAACGCCGTCGTGCGCGCGCTCTGCTCGGGGATGAACCGCAGCGCGCCCTCGAGGAAGTAGCAGAACCCGGCCCCGCCGGAATCGACGACCCCCGCCTCCTTGAGCGCCGGAAGCTGCTCGGGCGTGCGGTCGAGCGCGTCGTTCGCGGCGCGGAGCACCGCATCGGTCAGCCGGTAGAAGTCGGGCTCGCGCACCGCGAGCCGGTAGGCCTCGTCGGCAGCCGCATTGGCAACCGAGAGAATCGTGCCCTCAACCGGCTTGGTCAGCGCCGCGCGGGCCGCCCCGACCGCCTCCCGCATCGCGAGCGAGAGCTGGAACGTGTCGATCGTGTCCCGGTGGCGGACGCTGTGGGCGAAGCCCCGCAGCATCTGCGAGAGGATTACCCCACTGTTGCCCCGGGCACCGAGCAGGGAGCCGTTCGCGGCCGAGGCGGCGACGACGGAGAGCGGCTGGTCGCGGACCTCGTGGGCCTCCCGCAGGGCGGCCTTGGCGGTCAGGAACATGTTCGAGCCGGTGTCCCCGTCGGGGACGGGAAAGACGTTGAGGTCGTTCAGGACCCCCCGGTACTTCCGTAAGAAGTAGGTGCCGGCCGCGACGAATCTCTCGAACGCACGCCCGTCGAGCTGGGTGACTGCCATGGGCGCTCCTCGCGTTCCGGGCAGGCCCCCGAGGGCCCTGCGTTCCCGACCTTGCTCAGCGGCCTTGTCCCCAAGGGTCCCGTTCTGGTACAATCCGCCTGTTATGGCCAAGCGATGCGATGTGTGCGGCAAGGGTCCCATGGCCGGGAACAACGTCAGCCACGCGATGAACAAGACGAAGCGCCGGTGGCTGCCGAACCTCCAGTCGGTCAAGGTCGACGACCGCGGCACCCACCGAACCGCCCGCGTCTGCACCAACTGCCTCCGCAGCAAACGCGTAAAACGCGTCGGAGCCGCCTAGACCCTACCCCCAGGGCCGGCTGGCCCACCGACCCTAAGAAGAGAGGCGCGAAAGGTCGCGCCTCTTTTTCGTGTCCGCTACTTGGCTTCGGGAAGCGGCGCCGGTTCGGCCTTGTGGGGCGGCTGCGCGGTATACCGGATTACGCCGAAGGTCTTCGCAGCCGCAGCGGCCGCGCCCGGAGTGCGCCGCGGAGGACGACGGTCGACGGGATACTTGAATTCAAGTTTCTTGACGTTCACGATCAGCCTCCTTGCCTCACAGTATACCGCGATTCCGCAAGTACGCGCGCTGC
>JAFAMK010000179.1 GCA_019233415.1 Vulcanimicrobiota bacterium | reverse complement strand
GCGGCGAGCGCGCCGACCATCTTCACGAGCCAGCGGTCCGTCTTGCGCCCGGTCACGAGCTCGAAGCTGCGCATGTCCAGCAGCGGCCAAAGTCCCGTCGCCAGGTAGTACGCCGCCATGACGCGCAAGTATGTGGCGGCCCGTGGTTTCACCGCCCTTACGACACCGCGCCTAGCGAGGAGGTGGCATGAACGCCTTCGAGGCGCGTGCGATCGAGAACATCACGACCGCGCCCGCCACCTCGCTCGATCGTCGCGCGGCGTTGGTCGGAAGCGGGATCCTGGTCGCCCTGCTCGGCGCGACGATTCCTTTCGCAAACGTACGCTTGCCCGTCACGCCGTCGTTCGTCCCGGCGGTGACCGGGGCGGCGATCCTCGCGCTGGTCCTCACCAGCGTGCTCTTGTACGTCCAGTATCGCATCGAGCGCGACCTCAAGCTGGCGCTGCTTGCGATCGGCTACGGCTTCACCGCGCTGATGACGCTGTTCTACCTGCTGACGTTCCCCGGCGTCTTCGCAGCGAACGGGCTGCTCGGCGCGAACGCGCACACCGCCGCCTGGGCATACGTCGCCACGCAGAACGTGTTCGCGTGGTTCGTCATCCTCGAAGGGATCGCCGACAAGCGCGACTGGCGCGCTCCGGCGTTCGCGGTACGGCGGATCACGCTCGTTACCGCGGTGGCGTTCGTCGCGTTCGTGCTGCTCGCGACGTGGTTTAACCGCTTCCTTCCGCCGTCGATGTTCGGGATGACGGCGAATCCGGCATGGCGCGCCGTCGTCGCGCCGGTGACGATCGCCGCACTGCTCGCGGCCATGGCGCTGCAGTTGACCGGAGCGCGTACGGTCATCCAAGTCTGGCTGTCGGTCGTGCTGCTGGCGCGTTTGACGGAAGTCGTCACCGTGCTCGTCCTCACCGGGCAACGCTTCACGGTGGGCTGGTATCTGGCGCGCGTCGAGGACCTGATCGCCGCGTCGATCATCGTCGCGGTCTTCTTGCTCAAGATCAACGCGCTGATGTTGCGGCTTGCCGAACGCAGCCGCACCACCGCCGAGGCGCTCGCGGTCGGCGAAGCGCGCTACGGGGCGCTCGCGAACGTCGTCCCGCAGCTGATCTGGACCGCCGATCCCGAAGGGGGAATCGAATACGTCAACGATCGCTGGACGACGTTCACCGGGTACGACGCGCAGGCCACGCGCGACGGCGGCTGGCGCAACACCGTCCATCCCGAGCAGGAGCGCTTCGTCTTGGATCGCTGGCAGCACGCGCTGCGCTCGGGCGATCCGTTCAACGCCGAGTATCGCATCCGCGAGGGTGCGACGGGACGCTACCGCTGGTACCTCGTCAACGCGGTCCCGGTGCGCAACCGCCGCGGCGACGTCGTGACGTGGATCGGAACGTGCACCGACGTCGACGCGCAAAAGCGCTTGGAGGAGCGCGAAGCGTTTCTCTCGCGCGCGGGAGAGCGGCTCGGCTCGTCGCTCGACGTCACCGCGACGGTCGCGACGATCAAGCAGCTCGCGATCCCGCGCATAGCCGAGCGCACGTGGATCGCGCTGGTCGACGAGAACGGACGCTACATTCTGACCGGGATCGGTTCGACCGAGATCGCCGACGAGCTCGACACGCGCCGCTGGATCGGCGCGCCGCTCCAGCCCGCGCTCCACGACGCGGTTGCGCGCGTCGTGGAGCTGGGCGACGCCGTCGTCCTCGACAAACCCGATCGCTTCCCCGACCCGTGGCTGCGCGAGCTGCCCGCGGGTGCCGCGATGCTCGTCCCGCTCATCAGCGGCGAAACGACGATCGGCGCGCTCGCGCTCGTGCGCACGAGCGGCCGCGCCTACGACGCCGACGACGTCGCGCTCGTGCGCGAGTTCGCGCGGCGAGCGAGCCTCTCGCTCGAGCACGCGCGTCTGTACGAACGCGAGCGCACGACCGCCGACGCGCTTCAGCGCGCGATGCTCCCGACGCAGCTCCCGCAGCTGAGCGGCGTGCGCTTCTCGGCGGAGTACTCGGCGGCGTCGGAGTCGCAGCGCGTCGGCGGCGATTTCTACGACGCCTTCGAGCTCCCCGACGGTCGCGTGGCGGTGACGATCGGCGACGTGACGGGCCACGGGCTCGAAGCCGCGGTCGTCATGGGCGAGATCCGGCAAGCGATTCGGGCCGCGTCGTTCGAGGCAGCGGAGCCGTCGGCGATCCTCGATCGCGCGAGCCGTCTGCTCATCGCCAGCGGCCGGTCGCTCTTCGTCACCGCGATCTTCGGCGTCATCGATCTGTCGACCGGGCGGTTCGCCTACGCGACCGCCGGTCATCCGCCGCCGCTCGTCGATCGCGGCGGCGATTTGCAGCGGCTCGCGTCGTCGGGGCTGCCGATCGGCCTGCGCGACGAGCAGGGGGTCGACTTCGCGCTACGGTTGCACGCGCCGTGCACGCTCGTGCTCTACACCGACGGACTGCTCGAGTTCGCGCGCGACATCGCCGACGGCGAGCGCCGCATCGAAGCGGCGATGCGCGTTCTCGCAAACGAGAAGGTCGAGCACCTCGCGACCGCGCTGATGAAGGCGGTGCTCGGTGAGGACGAGCCTAGCGACGACATCGCGATCCTCACGGTGACGATCGACCGGTTTGGCAGCTATGTGCCCGGCGACGAGCGCGAGTGGATCTTTTCGAGTGACGACGCGCTCACGGCGGCAATGGTGCGCCGCGACGTCGGCGCGCTCGCCGCGCACTGGACGGGCCGCGATGACGCGACGTTCGCCGGCGAGCTCGCCTTCGGGGAATTGCTCTCGAACGCGGTGCGTCATGCGCCCGGCCCGCTGTGGGTTCGCATCGCCAGCGACGGCAAGCACAACGTAACGCTGACCGTCGAGGACAGCGGCTTGGGCGACGCGTTCGTCCGGTCCCCGTCGGCGCTCGATCCGCTCGCCGAACACGGGCGGGGTCTGGCGCTCGTGGA
>JAFAMK010000331.1 GCA_019233415.1 Vulcanimicrobiota bacterium | reverse complement strand
GGACGTCGTCGCGCTGGGGATCGCGCTCGCCGCGGCGGTCCAGGCGAAGCGGCCGGCGACGCACCGCCAGACCTACGGCTTCGCGCGCTACGGGATTCTCGCCGCGCTCGCGAACGGCGGGCTGCTGACCGCGGTGACCGTCCTGATAGCGGTCGAGGCGGTCAAGCGGCTCCTGCATCCCGAGGCACCGGACGGCGTGCTGATGTCCGCCGTCGCGGCCGTCGGCCTGGTCGTCAACGGCTCGATCGGGCTCATGCTGGCGCGCGGTCACCATGGCGACCTGAACGTGCGCGCGGCGCTCCTCCACGTCGGCGGCGACGTCCTCGGCGCGGCGGCGGTGATCGTCGGCGGCATCGTGATCGTCCTGACCGGCGCGGGCTGGATCGACCCGCTGCTCTCGCTGCTCGTCGCCGCGATCATCGTCGCCGGGGTGGTCGGGGTCATGCGCGAGGCGGCCGAGGTGCTGCTCGAAAGCGCGCCGGGCCACGCCGAGGTACCGGCGGTGCGCGAGCGGATCGGAAGCGTCGCGGGGGTCGTCGGGGTCCACGACCTGCACGTCTGGACGATCGGGTCGGGGAACCACGCGCTTTCGGCGCACGTCGTCCTCGACGACCGCAAGCTGAGCGAGGCGAGCGCGATCCAGCGCTCGATCAACGCGGCGATGCACGACGACTTCGCGATCGCGCACGTCACGGTGCAGTTCGAGTGCGAGAGCTGCGACGCCGACACGACGATCATCTGCACCCAGGCCGGGGCGGTCCGCACGGAGTCCCTGGCCTAACCCGCGAACCCTTCCGGGCTATGAAGTCCGGTACCGTCGTCCTCTCGACCGCGCGCACGCCCTTCGGGCGGCTGGGCGGCGCCCTCGCCTCGCTCGCCGCGACCACGCTCGGCGCCGACGCGATCCGCAACGCGATCGCGCGCGCCGGCATCGACCCGGCCGACGTGGAGCACGTCATCATGGGCCAGGTCATCCAGGCCGGTGCCGGTCAGGCGCCCGCGCGCCAGGCCGCGTTCAAGGCCGGGCTCGCCAAGACGACGACCGCCGAGACCGTCAACAAGGTCTGCGCCTCGGGGATGCTCGCGGTGACCTACGCCGCGCGCTACATCACCGAAGGCGACCACCGCGTCGTCGTCGCCGGCGGGATGGAGTCGATGTCGAACGCGCCGTACCTGCTGCCGGGCGCGCGCACCGGCTACCGCTACGGGAACGGCACGCTGGTCGACGCGATGATCCACGACGGCCTGTGGGACTACTACTTCGACGAGGCGATGGCGTCGCAGGGCGCGCGTGTCGCCGCGGAGCTGGGCGTGACGCGCGCGGTTCAGGACGAGTTCGCGTACCAGAGCCACAAACGCGCGCACGATGCGCATGAAGCCGGCAAGTTCGCTTCGGAGATCGCGGCTATCAACGTCGCGACGAAGGCGAAGGGGAAGATCGTCGTCGACGCGCTGCCGGAGCCGGCGCGCGCGCGCGTCCCCGCGCTGGCGGGCGGCGCCGGTGGCTCCGTGTGGGACCACGTCCCGCCGCAGAACATGGTCGCCGATCCGGCGCAGTACTCGCCGTACGTGACCGGTGACGCGCCGTTCGCGCGCGTCGATCGCGACGAACCGGTCCGCGCCGACGCGTCGATCGACGCGATGGCGAAGCTGAAGCCGATCGACGCCGGCGGAACGATCACCGCCGGCAACGCGCCGGGCGTGAACGATGGCGCCGCCGCGCTCGTCCTTTCGACCGCGGACTATGCGCGCTCGGTCGGCGTCGCGCCGATCGCCGAGATCGTCGACCACGCCGGCGTCGCGTGGGACCCGCCGTACCTCGCGCTCGTTCCCGCGATGGCCGCGCAGAAACTGCTCGACCAGCAGGGCCTCAAAGTCTCCGACATCCACGTCTGGGAAGTCAACGAGGCGTTCGCGGCGGTCGCGCTGACCGCGGCGGCGCGGCTCGGGCTCGACCCGAACGTCGTCAACGTGCAGGGCGGCGCGGTTGCGCTCGGTCACCCGATCGGTGCGTCGGGCGCGCGCATCGTCGGTGCGGTCGTGCAGCAGCTGCGCGCGCGCGGCGGCGGCTACGGGATCGCCGCGATCTGCTCGGGCGGCGGCCAGGGCGACGCCGTTCTGGTGAAGGTCGCCTAGTGCGCGTCCTGGTCGTCGGCGCGGGCCAGATGGGCGGCGGCATCGCGCAGGTGCTCGCCGCCAAGGGGCACGAGGTGCTGCTCAACGACGTCGACGAGGCGCGGATTCGCAAGGGAATCGACGGGATCGCGAAGCGGCTCGACCGCGACGTCGAGAAGGGCCGCATGACGGCCGAACAGCGCGGCGAGATTCTGTCGCACATCGACGCGCGCCCGCACGTCCACGATCTTGACGTGCAGCTCGCGATCGAGGCGGCGACCGAACGGCTCGACCTCAAGCTCGACCTGTTCCGCCGGCTCGACGCGAACACGCCGCCCGAAGCGATTCTCGCCAGCAACACCTCGTCGATCTCGATCACCGTCCTCGGCGCGGCGACGTCGAAGCCCGCGAACGTGATCGGGATGCACTTCATGAACCCCGTCCCGGTGATGAAGCTGGTCGAGGTCATTCGCGGCATCGCGACGAGCGATGCGACGTACGCGCACGTGCGCGACCTCGCGCTCGCGCTCGACAAGACGCCGGTCGAAGTGCGCGACTTCCCGGGCTTCATCTCGAACCGCGTCCTGCTGCCGATGATCAACGAGGCGATCTACGC
>JAFAMK010000302.1 GCA_019233415.1 Vulcanimicrobiota bacterium | reverse complement strand
ACGATCGCCGACGCGCTGCAGCGCCGCGCGACCGGCTACGACCGGGCCGGCGACGCGCACTACGACACGATCAGCGCGTTCATCAAGACGATTCGCGGGAGCGATCCCGACGCGGCGATCTACTGGCTGGCGCGGATGATCGACGCCGGCGAGGACCCGCTGTTCATCGCGCGCCGCCTGGTGATCCTCGCCAGCGAAGACGTCGGGCTCGCCGACCGCCACGCGCTCCCGCTCGCGATCGCCGCGCAGCAGGCCGTCCACTTCATCGGGATGCCGGAAGGGTTCTACCCGCTCGCGCACGCGGTGCTCTACCTCGCGACCGCGCCGAAGTCGAACACCGTCGGCCGTACCTACGGCGCCGCGCTCGAAGACGTGCAGTCCTCGCGCAACGACCCCATTCCGCTCCACCTGCGCAACGCGCCGACGAAGCTGATGCGCAACCTCGGCTACGGCGAGGGCTATCGCTACGCACACCGCGACTACGCCGACATGGACGCCGAGGGCGATCTTCCGCCCGCCGTCGCGCTGCAGTCGAACCTCCCCGAACGCCTCGGCGACCGCGCCTACTTCGCGCCAACCAAACAAGGCGACGAAGCCCGCCTGCGCGCCTGGATCGACGAACGCCGCCGCACCGCCACCACCGCCGACCACGACCTCTTCGGCGACGACGAGACCTAACGGCGCGCGCTTGCGCGGAGCTGACTTGAGTATGGACACAGCCGCCCCGACAGCGTTAGCATCCTCGCGCTGATCCCACTCACCGCCCCTTGCCAAAGGCACCGGAGCGCGTGAATAGACGAGAGGAGGTGAAACTATGCTCGATTACGCCGACATCTGGGACGACGGCCCCAACGAAGAACTTCGCGCCTCGCTGCAGCGCTTGCACGAATATGTCGAAGATCGTTTCGCTCGCGGCAACAAGCCGGACTTCGAGAGCGCGCGCAGACATGCGCTCGAGTTCGAGCGACGGTGCGCGGAAAAGGGTCCGTCCGGAATGACCGATGGACTGACCGAAGACGAAATCTCAGACCTTGCCGTCGCCATGGTAAAAGACGTCAGGAGACGCTACGCAGAATACCAGAAACGCAAGGCAGAGGAAACGAGTCAGCCGTGAAGGTCGTGCTCGACACGAACGTGATCGTCTCCGCGGCCATGGCCGAGCGTGACGAGCGGCAATCGCGCCGGTGGTGGTTGGTTCGAATCGCATTGATCGAGCAGCGGCGTTTCGTCAACGTTACATCAGAGCCACTCATGGCAGAGCTCGCATCGGTCCTCCAAGAGCCCGGGAAGCTCGAAGCCGAGGATGCCAAGGACTTCGCGGACGAGATTGCTGATGCGTCGGATTTCGTTCGAATCCATCGGCTGCCGATGGGATTGCGCGATCCGCGCGACGACATGGTCGTCGAGACCGCCATGAACGCCGACGTCGATGCCGTCGTGTCGGATGACTTGGACCTCCACGACGACCGGGCTCGTCGGCTTCTCGGCAAGACGGGGATCGGGATTCGCGCGCGGCCGATCCGGAGCCTGACGAGCTTCGAGATGCTGTGCGAGCTAAGCGGGACGCCGCCGTTTAGTCTGCTGGTGCTCCCAACGCTGGCGGCATAGCGGTACACTGAGGGGGATGGCGCGCATCTACCTGGACCATGCCGCGACGACGACGGTGCGGCCGGAGGTCGTCGAGGCGATGGCGCCGTTCCTCGGGGGCGGCCATAACGCGAGTTCGCTGCACGCCGAAGGGCGCGCAGCGCGGGCGGCGGTCGATGCCGCCCGCGAGACCGTCGCCCGCATCGTCGGCGCGGTGCCGCGCGAGATCGTCTTCACGGGCGGCGGCACGGAGGCCGACGTCCTCGCAGTTGTCGGCGCCGCGCGCGCGCAAGCGAGTCGCGGCCGGCACATCGTCACGACGGCGGTCGAGCACCACGCTGTCCTCCGTGCGGCGGACTTGCTGGAACGTGAGGGCTGGCGCGTCACGCGGCTTCCGGTCGACCTACGCGGGCTGGTCGATCCGGATGCGTTCGCCGCGGCGCTGACCCCGGAGACATCAATCGCCAGCGTCATCCTGGCGAACAACGAGATCGGTGTCGTCGAGCCGGTCGCGCAGCTTGCGGCCTTGGCGCGTGCGCGCAGGGTCGTCTTCCACACCGACGCGGTTCAGGCGGCGGGGTGGCTGCCGCTCGACGTCGATGCGCTCGGCGTCGACTTGCTCTCGCTCTCGGCCCACAAGTTCTACGGCCCGAAGGGCGTCGGCGCGCTCTACGTGCGCACGGGGACGCCGGTTGAGCCGCTGATCGTCGGCGGCGGCCAAGAGCACGGGCTGCGCGCGGGAACCGAGAACGTCGCCGGCATCGTCGGGTTCGCAACGGCGCTGGCCCTCGCCGAGGCCGAGCGGCCGGCGACCGCGGCCCGCGTCGAGGCGCTGCGGGACCGGCTCGAAGCGGGCATCCTCGCCGCGATCCCCGGCGTCGTCGTGAACGGTGCCGGCGCGCCGCGGCTTCCGGGGATCCTGTCGGTCGCGTTTGCCGGGGCGCCGTCTGACGCGCTCCTGATCCGGCTCGACCTCGACGGGATCGCGGCCTCGGCCGGAAGCGCCTGCGCCGCCGGGTCGCTGGAGCCGAGCCACGTGATCGCCGCCCTCGGGCTCGGCGAGGACTACCGGGGCGGGGTAATTCGGTTCTCGCTGGGGCGGGCCACAACGGGCGCCGAGGTCGAAGAGGTGCTAAACCGCTTGCCTCCTGTGCTGGCGGCCATACGTACCCCTTCGACCGTGTAAGGAAAGACAAATGTGGGAAAGGGCCGACCGTGGCTCTAGCGAGCACGCGGAGGATCGGTTTTGAGTTCGGGTATCGACGGAGCGCTGGTGCGGGATGTTCTCGTGGGGCTCGGTGTGCTGTTGGTCGGGGTCGGCATCCTCGTCCTGTGCATGGCCCTTGCGCGCGTCTTCAACAGGGTCAACCGGACGCTCGATGAAGTCGACCGCCAGCTTGCTACGCTCTCCGTGCCGGTCGTCGAGATGCTCGGGCACGTCGGCGGCATCACCGATACCGCCGACGCGACCGTCGCGCGGCTCGGGACGGTCGTCGGCACGCTCGAAACCGTCGCCGGCGGGGTCGGGAACACCGCCAAGCTCGCCACGGACGCCGTCGCGCCGGCGCTCGTCAACCTCGGTGCGGTCCTGACCGGCCTCACCGCGGGGCTGCGGCGGCTCGTCATCGGCCGCGGCGGCGTCATGCCCGATCACCCGCCGAACGGTGCCCCTTCTCACGACGATGGTATAGGAGTCTCCAGTGGAACCTGATCGCGGCGCCGGGTTGTCGGGCTTCGTCGCAGGGCTGATCATCGGCAGCTTGGCCGGTGCGACGCTCGCGATGATCCTCGCGCCGCAGTCGGGGGAGGACACGCGCGATCTGCTGATCGCCAAAGCGCGCGAGGCGAGCGAACGGGCACGCGACACGGCTGGCGACGCCAGCGACCTGCTCGCGCGTGGCCGCCAGATCGTCGCGGAGGCGAAAGCGCGCATCGACAGCGCGGTCGCCGAAGGCAAGGACGCCGCGTCACGCCAGCGCAGCACTCTCGAGCACGGCAACGAAAGCGAAAGCTAGGAGATACGGTGGACATTAAAGTCAACGTCCGTGAATCGGAGGGCGACGCGTACGTCGTCGACCTCACCGGCGAGATCGACGTCTATACGTCGCCCAAGGTCAAGGATGCGATCACGGAGCTGATCGACCAAGAGCACTACAACCTGGTCATCAACCTCGAGAAGGTGCGCTACATCGACTCGACGGGCCTTGGCGTTCTCATCGGTGGCCTGAAGCGCGTGCGCGAGCACGGCGGCTCGGTCAACCTCGTCTGCACGAACCCGCAGATCAAGAAGATCTTCGACATCACCGGGCTGGTGAAGATCTTCGGCATCTTCGACGACGAGCAGAGCGCGATGAAGGCCCTCGTGTGAACACCTTCACGCGCGCGCCGGAAGTGTCGTCGCACGGCACCGTCGAGCTGAAGATTCCGGGGCGTGCCGAGTGGGTCGCGGTCGCGCGGCTCGCGGTCGCGGCCGTGGCGAGCCGGCTGCGCTTCTCGGTCGACGAGATCGAGGACATCAAGCTCGCGATCGCCGAGGCGTGCACCAACTCGATCCAAAGTGCCGGCGGCGAAGACGCCGGAGTGATCGAGATCATCTGCGACGCGCGCGAGGACGAGTTGCGCGTGCGGGTGCGCGACCACTCACCGACTGCTCACTTGGAGCCGGTCAAGACGAGCGGCATCGCCGATGATGGTACCGAAGGTCTGGGCGTGTTTCTGATTCGAGCGCTCATGGATACGGTCGACTACACGAGCGATCCCCGAAGTGGGACGGAACTCGTGATGACCAAGCGCGTTACAGCATAGCCATGTCTTCCTCGGTTCCTCACGTCGACGAGGAACGGTGGGACCGCAACCGGGCGCGGCAAGCCTTCGCACGGTTCGCCGAACTGCGCGCGAACCGCGCGCTCGACGGCGGTCCCGACCCATCGGGCGTCAGCGAATTCGATCGCTTGCGCAACGAACTCGTCGTCGCGCATTTAAATCTCGTACGGTACCTCGCCGTCAAGTTCGCGAATCGCGGCGAAGCGCTCGACGACCTCATTCAGGTCGGGACGGTGGGCCTGCTCAAGGCGATCGACCGCTTCGACCTCGAACGCGGCGTCGAGTTCACGACGTACGCGACCCCGACGATCGTCGGCGAGATCAAGCGCTACTTCCGCGACAAGGGCTGGGCGGTCAAAGTCCCGCGCCGCTTGCAGGAGCTGAACCTCAGCGTCAACCGCGCGATCGAGAAGCTCACCGTCAAGCTCGGCCACTCGCCGACGGTGGCGGAGCTCGCCCAGCACCTCGGCACCTCGGAAGAAGACATCCTCGAGGCCCAGGAGCTCGGGCAAGCGTACAATCTGCTCTCCCTCGACACCGAGCTGAACGGTGAAGGCGACAAAAAGTCACAAACCCTGGCCGACTACGTCGGCCAGAACGATGCCGCTCTCGAACTGCTCGAAGACCGCGCCAACCTCGAACGCGCCTTCCAAGTCCTCACCGGCCGCGAACGCGTGATCCTCTACCTGCGCTTCTACGAGAGCGTCTCCCAGACCGAGATCGCGAAGCGCCTCAACGTCTCGCAGATGCACGTCTCCCGCCTCCAGCAAAAGGCCCTCGAAAAGCTCAAGAACTTTTTACAGGAGAAGTAGCCGGGAAGGGGCCTCATCCGAGGTCCTTGCCTCGCTTGGTGCAGAAGCGAAGCGGCGTGTCCGGTCAGGTGATTCGCGGCGAGAGTGTGTTGTTCGTCGGGGAGAGTCATGTGCTCTCATTTGCGGAGCGCATCGTGTTGCGTGGGGATGCGCCGCCGCTGACGTGCCAATCGTACTTTCTCGCGAACGCCGTCTGCTTGGGGAATCTCACCACGGCGGCGGGGGTGCTGTGCAGTCCGGTTCGGAATGCGCTGCGCGCGGCGCGGCTGCTCGTCGAGACGCGCGACGACGAGCCGGACGAGAGCGTCTACGCGACCAATCACGTCATGTGGCGGCGGGTCGCGCGCCGGCGTTTCTCGGCGCCGCCGCTGCTCGTGTTCAGCCTGGGCTCGTACGACGTGTTCGCGGCGATCGACCAGTTCTCGCATGACGATTTCCACCTGCCGGCATTGCCGCAGATGCACAAGCTCGCCGGACCATTCGCATCGCGCACGCTGCCCGATGCGCTCGATGCGGAGACGGCGCTGGCGTGGTTCACCGCGCGCGTTCAGCCGTTCCGGACCGCGCTCACGCGGCTGCGTGAGCTGGGCTTCACGCGGATCGCGGCGCTCGCGATCATGCCGCCGACGCTCGACGACGGCGTCTGCCGCTACACCGTCGAGAACCTGGGCGGCCCGGCCGCCGGGACCCCCGCGAAGCTGCGCCCCGCGTTCCGCTACAAGGCCGCCCTGGTCCTGAACGCGCTGATCGCGCAGGCCTGCGAAGCCGAAGGCGCGACCTTCCTCGACTCGTGGCCGCTCCTCACCCACGATGGCCTGGTCCGCTCCGACGTCCTGGCCGACGAGGCGCATTTGAACGACGCCGCGGTCGAGCAGGTCCTGCTGCGCCTCGTCGCTCCGGCCGCGACATATGCGGGAAGAGAGACGTCAGGACTCATCGCTTCCATGCCTCTTGACCGAGCGCAACATGCAGATCGTTCCTTCAAATAAGCGAATTCTGACGAGCGAGTTCTGTGAAAAGAGAGGCACATCGAGTGCTCGGACGGGTCTACGTGGTGCATCATGTCCACGAAATGCTGGATGGTGAGGAAGACGTCAAGCTTATCGGCGTCTACTCCAGCCACGAGATGGCAGAAGCCGCCGTCTCGAGAGCGAGAACGAAGCCGGGTTTCGTTGCCGTCCCGGATGGCTTTTCCATCGATCCGTACGAGTTGGACAAAGACCATTGGACGGAGGGTTACGTTACGTACTATCCTCCTGACGAGTTGATTCCTCAGGGCGATTCTTAGAGCTTCCCTGCAAGCGTGGATGGGCTAGCGTTTCTCGTCGGATTGTTTGCGCTCGCCGCACTCTGGGATGCGGTGCGGCCGCTGTGGCGTGCCCTGTGGTTCGCGCGACATGGCGTCTTGGACGGGCCGGGGCTCGTCGTCGGTGCGGCGGAGCTGTGGGTCGGCGGGATGCTCGCGTTGGCGGCTGGGACGCTGGACCGCGTGCCGCCGAGCCTGCCCGGTCGGCCGGTCTTGTTCGTGTGGACGGGCCTCGTTTTCGCCCTCGTGCTCGCGATCGTCGTCGCGAGGCGTCATGAGGTCGAGGAGCAGGTGCCGGAGGAGCTTCGTCGCGCGCTGGATGCACGGTTTGTCGCGCTCGGGGCGCTCGCAGCGGTCGTCGTCCTCGTGCTCATGGGATACGTCGGACACTCGTAGGCAGGCGGTGGGGTCGGGCGGGGCCGGGCGCGAACCCCATCGGTCGGCCATGACTTCCCAAGAGCTTCGTCAAGCGTTCGTCGACTATTTCGTGCGGAACGGGCAC
>JAFAMK010000198.1 GCA_019233415.1 Vulcanimicrobiota bacterium | reverse complement strand
TCGCCCCTGAGGAATTGGCGCGCCGCGTCGGCCGGACCGACCTCCTGCGGCTCGGCGCCAACGAGAGCGCCTTCGGCCCCTCGCCGCGCGCGATCGCCGCGATGCGCGAAGCCGTCGCGCTGACCTCGTGGTACGGCGACCCGGAGTCGCTGCAGCTGCGCGCCGCGCTCGCCGCGCGCCACGGCTGCGCGGTCGAAGAGATCGTCGTCGCGTGCGGGATCGACGACCTGATGGGGCTGATCGTGCGCGCGTACTGCGGCCCCGGCGACGCCTGCGTCGCGACGCGCGGAACGTACCCGACATTGTTCTACCACCTGAACGGCCTCGGCGCGCGGGCCGAGTACGCCGAGCCCGACGCGCAAGGCGGGATCGTTGTCGAGAACATCGTCGATGCGGTCCGGCGCTCGGGTGCGAAATTGGTCTACGTCGCGAACCCCGACAACCCGTCGGGCGCCTTCGTCGACCGCGCGACGCTGGCTGCGCTGCGCGCCGCGCTTCCGGACGACGTGATGCTCTTTCTCGACGAAGCGTACGCCGATTTCGTACCGCGCGAATCGCTGCTGCCCGACGTCATCGACCCGCGCATCGTGCGCACGCGCACCTTCTCGAAGGCGTACGGGATGGCCGGCGCGCGAATCGGCTACGCGCTCGCACCGGCTGAGTTGGTCGCGACGTTCCAGAAACTGCGGCTGCACTTCGGCGTCAACCGCACCGCGCAGATCGGCGCGCTCGCCGCGCTCGACGACGAGGCGTTCATGCGCGGCGTGATCGCCGAGGTCGAGCGCGGGCGCGACGAGTACCACGCGCTCGCCGCGCGCCACGGGCTGCCGTCGCTCCCGTCGTCGACGAACTTCGTCTGCATCGGGATCGGGACGCGCGCCGAGGCCGAGGCGATGGTCGGGACGCTGCTCGAGCTGGGCGTCTTCGTGCGAAAGCCCTGGGCGGCGCCGATCGACGGCTACATCCGGGTCACGGTCGGGACCGCGACCGAACGCGCCGCCTTCGCCGAAATCTTCACCGAGGCGCTCGACCGGGTCCGGGAGAAAGCGCCCACGTGAGGTACGCGGTCGTCTCGGACGTTCACTCGAACATCGACGCATTGGATGCGGTGTTCGGCGTGATCCGCGATGACGATGCGCTACTGTGCCTGGGCGACATCGTCGGGTACGGGCCGAATCCGAACGAGTGCGTCGAGCGGATTCGCGCGCGCGCGACCGCGACGGTGCTCGGGAACCACGACGTCGCGGCGATCGACAACTTCGGCCTGGCGTACTTCAACCCGGCCGCGCGCGAGGCGATGAAGTGGACGCAGAGCGTGCTGACCCCGGAGAACCTGGCCTGGCTCGACGGGCTCGGCTACGAGTTCCGGATGCCGGAGTTTCTGCTCGTGCACGGCGCGCCGGTCAACTATTTTGAATACATTTTGGACAAGGCCGCGGCGGCGCGCGCGTTCGCCGCGACCGACGCGCCGATCATCTTCATCGGGCACACGCACATCGCCGAGGTCTACGGCCTGCGACCCGACGGGTCGATCGAGCACGCGCACCTGCAGCAGGGCGGCACGATCGCGCTCGACGAGGGAACGCGCTACCTGATCAACGTCGGGAGCGTCGGCCAGCCGCGCGACCTCAACCCACGCGCCTCGTTCGGCCTGTTCGACTCGACCGAACGGACCGTCACGGTCACGCGGGTCGAGTACCCGATCGCGCGCGTCCAAGAGAAGATCGCTTCCGTCCGCCTCCCCGACGCCCTCGCCAGGCGGCTTCTCGTCGGGCGCTAAGGTAAGCGGAAGTCGTCCGGCGGGGCCGGAACAGAGGCGATCGTGCTGCGTCGTTCTTTCACCGCGCTCGTCCTTGCGTCGGCCTGCGCCGTTCCGCTCCTCGCCGCCGCGCCGCCCGCGGCGAAGCCGGTCGCTGCGCCGGCGGGGCGCAACGACTACGCGGACGCCGCGTTCAACGCCGCGCTCGGCGCCGGGCTGCGCGCGTTCTACACGCGCGACTTCCCGAACGCGCGCAAGAATTTCGAGGCGGCGCTCGCGATCATCCCCGACAACACGCTCGCGCTCTCGTTCCTGAACGCGACCGCCGCGCAGACGCCGCCCGACTTGGACAATCTGGTCGACGCCGAAGAAGACGCGCTCGCGAAGAACCCCAAGAGCCCGCTCGCGCACGTGCGGCTCGGCTTCTCGTACATGTTCGCCTCGGTCGGCGGGCGCGACCGCAGCATCGACGCGCGCGAGGAGCTGAACGCCGCGCTGAACCTCGACCCGACCTCGCAGTCCGCGCACACGGGCCTGGGGATCATGCGCGAGGCCGAGCGCAGCGCGAACCGCGCGAAGACCGAGTTCGTCGCCGCGATCGACGCCGACCCGCACAACGTCCTCGCGCGCGAGTACCTGGCGCAGATCTACCAGATCGACTTGAAAGACCCGCAGCGCGCGCTCACGACGATCATCGACGTCCCGAACCTCGTCCCCGACTACGCCGACATCTACTTCCACCTCGCCTCGCTCATGCACGACCTCGGTCAGTACGAGGCGGCGATCGCGTACGCGACGCGCGGCCTCCAAGCCGACGTCGGCCACGTCGGCGAGGCTGGTCAGCACGGCTACACGCTGCTCGCGCGCATCTACCTCGACGAGAAGCGGCCCGAGGACGCGCGCCGCGTGCTGAAGGCGTCGCTGACGGCGGGAACCGATACGACCTACGCCACGACGCTGCTCAAGAAGATCGACGACGGCCAGTACGGCAAGCTGCCGGCGGCGACGCCCGCCCCCACCGCGTCGTCCTCGCCGAAGCCGAAGAAGAAGCTCTTCCCGTGACCGGCGCGGAGCCGGTCGACGACGGCCGCTGCTTCGCCTGCGGTCCGTACAATGCCGAAGGAATGCACCTGCGCTTCGCCCCCGACGGCGAGCGCGGCGTGCGCGCGCGGATCACGCTGCCGCCGCGCTTTCAGGGCTGGCGCGGAACCGCGCACGGCGGGATCGTGATGACGATGCTCGACGAGGCGATGGCGCACGCCTGCGGTGCGATCGGCGAGCGCGGGCTCACCGCGTCGATGCAGCTGCGCTTTCGCGCGCCGGTTCCGCTCGGCGTCGCGCTCGACGTGACCGGCACGGTGAAGTGGAAGCGCCGCCACGTGATCGCGCTCGACGCGAGCATCACGCTCGCCGACGGCACGCTGCTGGCGAGCGCGGAAGGCTCGTTCGTCTCCAAGGGTCCGCTCGCGACGAAGGCACGCCTCGGCGCCCCCGACCTGCGTTTCGCGTAGTGGCGCGGATGAAACAGGCGCGCGTCGCCGCGAAGGCGGCGGAACGCGCCGCGCATGTAGCGGAACCCGCCCTCGACAACCGTCGCGCGCGCTACGAGTACGAGAAGCTCGAGTCGCTCGAAGTGGGGATCGCGCTGACCGGGACCGAGATCAAGTCGATTCGCCGCGGCAACGTGTCGATCAACGAGGCGTTCGCGCGGCTGCGTGACGGTGAGCTGTGGCTGATGAACTTCACGATCCCGCAGTACAAGGAGGGCTCGTACTTCAACCACGAGCCGAACCGGCCGCGCAAGCTGCTCCTCCACCGCGAGCAGATCGACCGGCTCGCCGGCCGCGCCGCCGAGAAGGGGCTCACGCTGGTCCCGTGGCGGCTGTA
Source organism: Vulcanimicrobiota bacterium (assembly GCA_019233415.1). Taxonomy (GTDB): domain Bacteria; phylum Vulcanimicrobiota; class Vulcanimicrobiia; order Vulcanimicrobiales; family Vulcanimicrobiaceae; genus Vulcanimicrobium. The sequence continues at coordinate 3,155 of JAFAMK010000198.1, read as the reverse complement.
CTTCAAGAACGGCCGGGTCAAGATCGAGCTGGCGCTCGTGCGTGGTAAGAAGCTGTGGGACCGTAGACGGGACATTCAGGCCAGGGACGTCGAACGTGAGATCGCCCGCTCCGTCGGTCGCTGACTGGAAGGGGCTGACCAACCGTACGTGGTACGTTTGGTGATCGGGCTCTCTCCGAGCACGAAGGAAGTAGAGATGGATCGACTAGGTGTGTTGCTGCGAGCGGGTTTAGTCACGCTCGTGCCGGTGTTCGTCGCGGGATGTCAGGGAGGCGGCGCAAACCCGCCGCCGGTGAACACCGGGACCCCGGCTCCGGTCGGCACGCTCAGCGCGCTCCCGTCCTCGCTGACCTTCTCCGCACCGGGCGGGGCACCGTACAATCAGACGGTCACGATCACGGCCAGCGTGCCGATCGCCGCGCCCGCGATTTCGTCGACGTGCGGGACCGGCGCGAGCGCGATCGTGAGCTTCGGAACCCCGTCCGGGTCGGGGCTCTCCTTCACCGACACCGTGACGCCGCTGAACGCCGGGACGTGCTCCGCCACGATCTCGGGCGCGGGCGGCGCCTCGGCGACCGTGACCTTCACGGTCAATTCCAGTTCCGTCACGGTATCGAACCGCAACCACCGGGTGTGAGCGTCTCGTAACCGCTCCGTAACCGCTTCACCGTATCGTAATGATTGTGCAAGGCTCTGCCTATGACGAGGCGGCGTCTTGACGGTCTCTGAACCAAACGACCACCCTCCCCGACCGCCGTAGCAGCGGACGGGGGTCCCGACGTTACCCCGGAGGCGTTCTAGCTCATGAAGTCACGCGCGCTCGCCCTTGCGGCGCTCTTCCTCCTTGCGGGGTGCGGAGGCGGCGGCGGCGGTTCGTCCCCGACGGCCAACGTGCCGGCGGCGCCGACGACCGCTCCGACCAGTACGCCGGTCAACCCGATGGCCAACTTGACGCTGTCGTTCCCGCTCGGCGCGAAGAAGTCGTCGAACCTGCGACATCCCGACTACGTCTCGCCGAACTCGGCGAAGGTCGTCGTCGCGGTCAACACGGTGAACGGCGGCGCGCCGCCGAGCTGGGTTCCGGCCAGCACGACGACCAATCTCGTGTTTCCCCCGACCGGCGGGTCGAACTGCACGGCCAGCGGCGGCACCGCGACGTGCACGATCCCGGTCGCGGCACCACCCGGCTCGGTGAATTACACGTTCACGGTCGAGGACAGCTCGAACAACCAGCTCGCGACGCTGACCACGACCCAGACGATCTCGCAGGGCGTCAACAACACGATCACCGTGACGCTGAAGGGCATCGTGAACCAGGTGTCGGTCACCGGTGCGACGCTCACCGCGGACACGCCGACGACGGGCGCGGGCGAGACGCTGACGGTCACCCCGCTCGACGCGAGCGGTGCGCAGATCGTCGGCAGCGCGGCCTTCAACAGCTCGTTCACGCTCACCGACGGTGACGCGACCGGTCAGACGAAGCTGAGCGTCAACGGCGGGGCGGCATCCTCGACGGTCACCGTCACCAGCCCGAGCGACGTCGTGACCCTGCAGTACACCGGCCAGGCGGACAACAACGTCACGATCTCGTCCTCGGTCGCGGGCGGCGGCTTCGTCTCGGTGACCGACAACGACGTCGTTCTCGCCGGGACGACGCTCGACGACGCCGCGCACGGCGGGATCAACACCGACAGCAACTGGGGCCAGCAGACGCTGTTCTTCTCGGCCGCGAGCGGCTCGCAGCTCGTCAGCGCCTCCGAGCTCGGCTGGACGGACGCGCCCTTCAGCAAGCAGTTCGACCTCGTCCTGAGCGGCGGATGCACGGGCAAGGCGTCCGCAAGTGCGGGCCCGGCGACGTCGTTCACGATCACGGCGCTCGCCGTCGGCGTCTGCTCGGCGCGGTTCGAGGAACACGGCACCGGCTACCCGATCGTGAACCATCCCGCGCCGACCAGCGGCAACCCGACGCAAAACGGGACGTTCTGGATCTCGATCACGACGGCCGGCTTCACGGTCAACTAGGTCACACTTGCGCTCCGCCCGCCGCTCGGTGAGCGGCGGGCGGGAGGCCGTTGTCATGTTCCATCGGAAGGCGATCCCCTGAATGAAAACGCGCGCGTTGGCCGTCGCGGCATTTCTCGTCCTCGTCGCATGCGGCGGCGGCGGCGGTGGTGGCGGTAGCACCGGCGTTCCGCCGACGGCGCCTCCGACGAACACGCCGATCACCGGGCAGTCGGCGAATCTGACGATCACGATCCCGTCGGGCGGCACGGCGACGTCGTCGGCGCTGCGCTCACCGCAGTTCGTCTCGCCGAACACGAAGTCGATCGCAATTCAGATCGTCTCGGTCAACGGCAGCGCGCCGACGCAGACGCAGGTGCCGGTCAATCCGACGATCGTCAACCTCGACCTGACCACGTGCACCGCGGTCAGCGGCGGTCGGCAGTGCGCGATCACGATTCCCGCGCCGAGTGGCGCGGTCGTCTACACGTTCACGCTGTGGGACTCGCCCAACGGCACCGGCAACCAGCTGGCGACGCAGACCGCGACGTTCAACATCACCGGTCCGAACCAGAACTTCTCGGCGCAGCTGCTCGGGATCGTCAAGAGCCTCGTCTTCACGCCGCCGACGCTGACGCCGGGAACGGCGTACTCGGGACCGCTCACGTATCAGGCGCTCGACGCCAGCGGTGCGGTGATCACCGGGACGGCACCGTTCGCGAACCCGCCCTCGATCAGCGACAACGACTCGACGCACGACACGACGCTGAGCGTGCCAGGCCAGTCCGGCGCAACGATCACGATCGGCGGCCCGAACGTCGTCGTCACGATCACGTACAACGGCAGCAACAGCATCATCTCGTTCTCGATCTCCGTCAGCGGTGCGGGCGGCGGCTGCAACATCCCGGTCACCGGCCAGCCGACGCCGACTCCGTCGCCGACGCCGACCGCGACCCCGACGCCGGGCGCGACGCCGACTCCGACGCCGACGGCAACGCCGACGCCGGGCGGCACCGCGACCCCCACGCCGACACCGTCGCCCACGCCTCCGCCGGGCTCGACGCCGACGCCGACTCCCACGCCGACTCCAACCCCCACGCCGACTCCAACCCCGACGCCGACGCCAACTCCGACGCCGACGCCAACCCCCACGC
>JAFAMK010000307.1 GCA_019233415.1 Vulcanimicrobiota bacterium | reverse complement strand
CGACAACAAGCCGTTCACGTCGGACTTCTCGGTGCAAGACTTCTACAAGCTCGTCACCTCGACCGGATACGTTCCGCGCGAGCTGGTGCTCGGGAACTGCGTTTACCACATCGCGCACCAGGGCTTCGCGCAGGCGATGCGCACGCTCGGGAACAACGTCGAGCTCGGCAACTACACCGAAGCGATCTACGACGCGCGCGAACTTGCGATGGGGCGCATGCAGTCCGAGGCCGAGGCGCACGGCGCCGACGGAATCGTCGGGATGCAGATCGTCGAGAAGACGCACATCTGGACGCCGCACGTCATCGAGTTCATGGCGATCGGAACGTCGGTCGAAAAGCGCGGCGAGCCGAAGACGGTGCCGCTGACGTTCCAGGTCGGGCTGAACGACTGACGATGTCCGACGAAGCGCTTCAGCCGCCGATGCTCACGCCGCCCGAACCGGTCGCCCCCGTGGCGGCGTCCGACGCGATCGGGAAGGTTCCCGTCCCGGCCGACGAGCGCGCCACGCTCGACGATCACGCTGCGCGGTTCGCGCGCGACCTGACGTCGCTCGCGCCCGAGAGCGAGGAGTACGCGAAGCGCGTGAAGGCGCTCGAAGCGCTCGGAAACGCGGAGATCACGCGCTCGGCGAGCGTCGCGAACCGGATGCTCGACCGGCCGACCCGCGCGATGGCGACGCTCGGCGAAGGCGCGCCGGTCGCAAAGACGCTGCTCGACCTGCGCGGAACCGTCGAGCGGCTCGATCCCTCGCATCAGGGCGACCTCTTCTCGCCCAAGAAGCTGCTCGGCGTGCTGCCGTTCGGCAACAAGCTGCGCGACTATTTCCGCGGCTACGAGTCCTCGCAGTCGCACCTGAACGCGATCATCGAGAGCCTGCGCCGCGGCAAGGACGAGCTGCTGCGCGACAACGCGGCGATCGAGCAAGAAAAAGTCACCATGTGGGCGCTAATGGGCGAGTTGGAGAAGCACGGCTACCTGGCGCGCGCGATCGGCGACGCGGTCGAGCGCGAGATCGAGACGATTCAGCTGAACAACCCCGAGCGCGCCCGCGCACTGCAGGAAGAAGTCCTGTTCGCCGCGCGCCAAAAGCAGCAGGACATCGCGACGCAGCTCGCGGTCAACGTGCAAGGCTACATGGCGCTCGACCTCATCAAGCGCAACAACGCCGAACTGGTCAAGGGCGTCGACCGCGCGACGACGACGACCGTCGCCGCGCTCAAGACCGCGATCACCGTCGCGCAGGCGGTTGCGAACCAGAAGCTCGTCCTCGACCAGATCGACGCGATGAAGTCGACGACCTCGAACCTGATCCTCTCGACTTCGCAAATCCTGCGCCAGAACGCGACGCGCATCCAGGAAGGCGCGACGAGCGCGACCATCGACGTCGACAAGCTCAAAGAAGCGTTCGCGAACGTGCGCGCGACGATCGACGGAATGGCTGACTACCGGATCAAGGCGCTCTCGTCGATGGAGCAGACCGTCAACACGCTCGGCGACGAGGTCGGCAAAGCCAAGGCCTACCTCGAGACGCGCCGCGAACTCGCCGGTTAGTGGCGTTCTGACGGCCCCAGCCAGAACGTCAGGACGAACTTCTCACCGCGTTCGACGGGGTCGGCGCCGTGCACGAGGTGCGGTACGAACAGCAGCGCGTGGCCGGTGCGTGGCGTGACGATGCGGTCGAGGACCGGAAAGCTCGTCGTGCCGCCGGTGAAGTCGTCGTTGAGGTAGACGACGGCGCTGACCTTGCGCCACTCGCGCGGGCTCGCGGTCGCGTCCTGGTGCGTATAGAAGAAGCCGCCCGGCTCGTATCGCACCAGCTGCACCTCGCCAGCACGCAGCCCCGCCGCGTATGCGGCGACGCGCTCCTCGACCCTGCGTTTCGCTTCGTCGACGATCGCCGCGGCGTCGGGCGGCAGATCGGCTTCGTCCAGCAGCGCCGCGCGCCGCACCGCATCGTTCACGACCGCGACCGCGCCGTCACCGGCGCTCGTGTAGATCGGCGCGTCGCGCCAGGCCGTGCTCGCGCGCGCGGCCGCGATCAGCGCTGCGCAGCGCTCGGGCGCGAGCACCGCAACGAGGTCGAGCGGGTCGGTTTGGTTCAGGTTCAGCTCAGTCCGTTGCGCGCGAGCCCAGCGCAGCGCGCGCAGCGCCCGGTGATCACCATTGCCGCGTCGATCCCGCTGTAGCGGTTGTCCTGGGCGACGGCGAGCGCGATTGCGGCAACCTGCGGGGCCGGCACATTGACGATCTCGCCGCAGGCGACGCAGACGAGGTGGTGATGCTTGTCCAGCGCGGCCTCGTAGCGCGCCGCGCCGCCGTGCGCGAAGACCTGGACGAGCCCGATCGCGCGCAGAATATCGAGGGTGCGATAGATCGTCCCGAGGCTGACGGCGGGCAGCTCGACCCGGACCCGCTCGTGGATCGTCTCGGCGGTCAGGTGGGCGCCGTCCTCGAGCGCGCGCAAAATCGCCGCGCGCTGCTTGGTCAGACGATACCGCGTCTGCAGAAGTCCGGCGTCGACCCCCTTGCCGTCGGTCACTAGGGCGCCCTCCGTGTGTCCGGGCCCCATATCCCGCCGTGGTCCGGACGACCGCAACGTCGTTTGACGCTGTCCGGCCCCCATGCTACGATCCGGGGGTTCTCCCCTTCCCCGGAATCCGGTATGTGGAATAAGCTGAAGAGGCCGCTTCAAGCGCTCCTCCTGTTGGCCTTGGTCGGCCTCTGCGTGTGGGCTGTACTGCCCATCCAGAAGAAGATCCACCTCGGTCTCGACCTTCAAGGCGGCGCGCGGGTGCTGCTCCAGCTCGATACGACCAAGGACGTCCCGAAGATCACGACCGACGTCCAGAACCAGGTCGAGCTGGTCGTCGACAAACGCGTCAACGGGCTCGGTGTCTCCGAGCCGGTGATCTCCCGAGTCGGCACCGACCGGCTCCTGGTCGAGGTTCCGGCCGTCAAGAACGCCGATCAGCTCGAACAGCTGCTCAAGCAGGTAGCGGTGCTGGAGTTCAAGATTCTCCCGCCGCAGGTCAGCCAGCGCGCGCGGGCCGATGCGAAGTACGCCGGCACGAACCTCCCGGCCGGCGTGCCGAGCGGCGCGTACAAGGACGGCGGTCCGGTCGTCTACACCGGCGCCGAGCTGAAGAGCGCGGCCCCCGGCTTCGGGCAGGGCGGTGAGCCGCAGGTCGACTTCACGACCAAGAACCCGTCGAAGTTCGCCCAGATGACCCGCGACCACATGGGCCAGATCATGGGCATCTTCCTCGACAAGCACTGGGTCTCCGACGCGACGATCGAGGGGATCATCTCGGACAACGGGATGATCCACGGGTCGTTCTCGGAAGACGCGGTCGCGACGCTCGCCAACGAGCTGAACGCCGGTGCGCTCCCCGTCCCGGTGACGATCATCGAGAAGGACGACGTGGGTCCGATCCTCGGTCAGGAAGACCTGCAGAAGTCGCTGGTCGCGTCGATCGCCGGGCTGGGCCTGGTGCTGCTGTTCATGGCGTTCATGTACCGGCTGCCGGGTATCCTCGCCGACCTCGCGCTGTTCGTCTACGTGCTGATGCTGCTGGGGCTGCTCTCGGTCGCGCACGCGGTGCTGACGCTTCCGGGGATCGCGGGCTTCGTGCTCTCGATCGGGATGGCGGTCGACGCGAACGTCCTGATCTTCGAGCGGCTCAAGGAAGAATTGTGGGCCGGCAAGTCGCTGCGCGCGGCGGTGAAGATCGGGTTCCAGCGCGCGTTCAGCTCGGTCTTCGACTCGCACTTCACGACGATCGTCGGCGCGGGCGTGCTCTACGTCCTCGGCACCGGGACGGTGAAGGGCTTCGCGTACACGCTGTTCTGGGGGACCGCGTTCTCGCTGTTCACGGCGGTCGTCATCACCCGCTTCTTCATGGATCTCGTCGTCGAGAACAACCTCGTCACGTCGAAGGCCGCCTACGGTGCGGACGGCCCGGCCGTTCCGGTCGTGACGGCGGAGGCTCGCAGCTAGATGTTCTTCCGCCGCCTCAACTGGAACGTCGTCGGATGGTTCAAGATCGTCTCGGCGATCTCGTACGCGGTCATCCTCGCCGGCGTGCTCTTCATGGCCTTCCACTGGGTGAAGGACGGCACGCCGCTGCGGCTGGGCCTTTCGTTCACCGGCGGGACCGACGTCACCGTCAAGTTCAGCCAGCCGGTGACGAAGGACGCGGTCGCGACGGCGCTCGACGGCCTCGGCGTCACCGACGCGCGGATCAACACGCTCACGAAGCCCGGTGAGCCGGCCGACGAGCGCTGGACGATCGAGACGCAGCACGACTTCGGGAACAACTCGCTGCCGTTCTGGGCCGCGCTCAACAAGCTCGCGCCGGTCGACCGCGCGACGTCGTCGATCTCGACGGTCGGACCGTCGCTCTCGCGCGAGTACCTGCTCAACGCGATCAAGGCGCTCGTCATCGCGATCGCGATCCAGTTCCTCTACATCGCGTTCCGGTTCGGCTGGAACCTGATCTTCGGCTGGGTCTGCGTCGTCGCGCTGATCCGCGACTCGCTGATGATGATCGGCATCTACGCGATCGCCGGGCGGCGCGTCGACGACGCGTTCCTGGCCGCGGTCCTGACGGTCATCGGCTACTCGGTCATGGACACGATCGTGATCCTCGACCGAATCCGCGAGAACGTCAAGCTGATGGACGGCAAGCCGTTCGACGAGATCGTCAACACGTCGATCCTGCAGACGATGACGCGCTCGGTCAACACGCTCGCGACCGTCGTCATCACGCTCGTCGCGCTGCTCGCGTTCGGCGGCGCCTCGCTGCAGAACTTCGCGTTCGCGCTGCTCGTCGGCATCTGCTCGGGCGGCTACCACTCGATCTTCTACTCGGCCCCGCTCGTCGCGGTGCTGCAGAAGCGCGTCCACAAGCGGGGCGGCGGGATCTTCCGCCGCTCGTCGCTCGCGGCGCAGCCGAAGACGGTCGCCGCCGCGCGCGGCGCCTCGAGCAGCGCAGCGGCCGTGCGCGACCGCGAGGCAATCGCGGAGGCGCGCCGCACGCGCCGCGAAGCGGAGCGCCAAGGCGCCTCGCGCCGCTCGACCCCGCCGCCGCGCTACAAGCGCTCGGCGCAGCAGACGGACTTCGAGAAGTTCGAGAACCGTAACTTCGGTGCCGAGCTGCCGCGGCCGCACGAGCCGGAGACGGAGCACGCGGAGCACGAGCACGAGATCGACCCGCTCGACGCGCAGGCGATGGGCTTGCACGACGAGGCGGCGGAGCTGGGCCACGAGGAGATTCGGCTGAACCTCGGCGACGAGGAACCGACGACTCCCGAACCCGAGCCCGAACACCACCACGCCCAATAGCTAAATGGCAGCGCGGGAGAAGAGGCTTCCGCCGCCCACCCCGTCAGAAGCCGCCTTCGAGCGGCTCCTGGCGGAGTATTCCGCAGCGCCCCACACGGGGGTCCTTCGACAAGCTCAGGATGACGGGGGACTGGCCCTCGACGGGGCTCTACCACCCCGTCATCCTGAGCTTGTCGAAGGGGCGGGTGAGGCGCGTGCCTTTCTCGATGGGTTGTATGCGCATGCGCGCGAGTTTCTGGATCGCGATCCGTATGCGACGATCGGGGATGCGAGCGGGTTCAATACCAAGGTCGTCGGGGTGACGTTCGAGGGGCGGCAGGATACGGTGCGCGCGCTCGCGCCGGGGACGCCGCTCGAGCTGCGGCGCGATCCGGCAAACCGGTACGACCCGAACGCGGTCGGCGTGTGGTACGGCGGCTTGCAGCTCGGGTTCGTGAAGCGCGAGATCGCCGCGCGGATCGCCCCGAACGTCGATGCCGGTGAGCGGTACACCGCCGCGGTCACCGCGGTGACCGGTGGCGGTGCGCGCAGTTTCGGGATCAACATCTACGTGACGCGCGTGCGGACCGAGGCGGCGCGCGCGGCCGGCGTGCGCGGTTCGGCCGCGTCGGCCGACGTGCTGCATGCGCTGATCGGCGATCGTCCGCTGCGCGACGCGCAGCGCGCGGTGCTCGAACGGCTCGATGCGGGGCACAACACGCTCGCGGTGCTCGGGACGGGGCGCGGAAAGTCGCTGTGCTTCCAGTATCCGGCGGCGGTGCGCGCGCTCGGGCGCGGCGAGAAGACCGTCGTGCTGTATCCGCTGCGCGCGCTCGCGAACGACCAGTACGACGCGCTGCAGCGCCGGCTCGTGCCGCTCGGGCTGCGCATCCACCGCGCGAACG
>JAFAMK010000075.1 GCA_019233415.1 Vulcanimicrobiota bacterium | reverse complement strand
CGCGATCTGGGCGAAGCGCTGCGCCGTATCGCTGAAGGTGCTGCGATGATCCGCAGCAAGGGCGAAGCCGGCTCGGGCAACATCGTCGAAGCGGTTCGTCACATGCGCGCGATCCGCGACGGGATCGCGACGCTGCGCGCGGTGCCGAAGGAAGAGCTCGTCGCGCGCGCACGCGATCTGGGTGCGCCGCTCGAGCTGGTGCGTGAGGTCGCGCAGACCGGGAAGCTTCCCGTCGTGCTGTTCTGCGCCGGCGGCGTCTCGACGCCCGCCGACGCCGCGCTGATGATGGAGCTGGGTGCCGAAGGAATCTTCGTCGGCAGCGGCATCTTCAAGTCGAGCCGTCCCGCGGAGTTCGCGCGCGCGATCGTCGACGCGACGACGCACTGGCAGGATGCGGCGCAGGTGCTGCGCGCGCACCAGACGATCCCCGAGGACGGGACGGCGATGGAGGGACTCGACATCCGCACCCTCGCGCCCGCACAACTCCTCGCCTCGCGCGGAAACTAGCTTGCCCGCGCGCCGCGTCGGCGTTCTTGCGCTGCAAGGAGACGTCGTCGAGCACGTGCGCGCGCTCGAACGTGCCGGCGCGACGGCGGTCGAGGTGCGCACGCCCGAAGATCTTGCGGGCGTCGACGCCCTCGTCGTCCCCGGCGGCGAGTCGACGACGGTCATCCGGCTGCTCACGCGTTTCGGACTGATCGAACCGATCCGCCGGCGCGTGCGCGAGGGGATGCCGTTCTGGGGTACCTGCATGGGGATGATCGTCGCCGCGCGCGACGTCGCCGAGATGGATCAGCCCACGCTCGGTCTGCTCGACGTCACCGTGCGCCGCAACGCCTTCGGCCGCCAGGTCGAGTCGGCGGAAGTACCGCTGACGATCCCCGCGCTCGGCGCCGAGCCGTTCCCGGCGGTCTTCATTCGCGCGCCCTGGATCGAACGGACCGGGACCGACGTCCAGACGCTCGCCGAGCACGGCGGCCACGGCGTCATGGTGCGCCAGCGCAACGTGCTGGGGACGTCGTTCCACCCCGAGCTGACCGGCGACGGCCGTGTCCACGGCTACTTTTTGCAAATGATCGAGGAAGCGGCCTAGCCGGGGCGAACCTCTTCGCCAATGGCGACGGTTCGCGGCGCGCACGCCCCATGGCGCAGGCCCGCACAGTGGAGCGGCTCTCGGAGTCCGCGCACGGCCGTATTGCCGGAAATATCGAGAAGCGAGGCGTTATGCCTCGCTTCTTGCGTTTCTGCGGAGCTATCGTGACCGACGTTTTGGTGCTCAACTTCACGTACGAAGCGCTGAACATCACCTCGTTCCAGCGCGCGGTCAAGCTGCTGTTCTCCGGCAAGGCCGAGATCGTCCACCGGCGCGACGAGATCCTCAAGTCGACCTCGTACGAGATGCGGCTGCCCTCGATCATCCGCATGCTCTACTACATCAAGCGCCCGATGCAGAAGGTCGCGCTGACGAAGAAAAACGTGCTGTTGCGCGACGACTACACCTGCCAGTACTGCGGGCTGCGCGGCGAACGGATGATGACGGTCGACCACGTGCTGCCGCGCAGCAAGGGCGGCCCGTCGACGTGGGAAAACTTGGTATGCGCGTGCATGCGGTGTAACAATCGCAAGAACAACCGCACGCCCGAGCACGCGAACATGAAGCTCAAGCGCAAACCGAAGGCACCCAAGTACATCCCGTGGATACGTGTGAAGCGCAACACACTTCCCGGCGAATGGCATCAATTTCTCTTCCTCTACAACGTTTCGATCGAAGAGAAACTCGAGACGGTTTGAATGGAAGCTTACGTCACGGTGACGGACGCGGCAGGACGCGTCCTGTTTCGCCGTCCCGCGACTGCCGAAGAGATCGCCGAAGCGCTACGCGCGGCCGATAACGCCGAGCGTGGTGCGCGCGCGGTGCTGGCCGAGATCGCCGCCGAGCGCGGCATGCTGCCGCCTTCGGCAAGCTCGGAGCAACGGGCCTCATGATCCGCCGGATCGAGCGTCCGTCCGCGCAGCCCGCGCGCAAGCTCGGGATCGCCAAGCGCGCCCAGGGGCTCGTTCCGGTCGTCGAGGACCGCGAGGTCGCCGAGCTGGCGCTGCGGTACAGCAACGGCTTCGTCACGGTCGAGATCAGCTATGACGCGGTCGACGCGTATGTCGACGAGTTCGGCGACGTCCCGTTGCCGATCGCGGTCGACCCGGAGACCGGCGACCGCCGGACCTACGATCCGCGCTCGCGCGTGCGGGTCATCTACGACCGGTCGGCTCGCTTGCGCGAGGTGGTCACGCGCGGCCGCGACGGCCTATTCGTGCGGCTGACCGTCCTACCCGACGCTGCGGGGCCGCAGGCCGGCGGCGACGAGGCACTTCGCGACGTCGCCGATGAGGAATGGCAGCACGCCGACGGCGACCGCGCGCCCGAGGTCGTGGGTGAAGAAGGCGGTCAGCCACGCGGCGCCGCCGATGAAGACGACGGACGTCCCCACGAAGACGGCGGCGAATCGCTGTGGGTAGGTTCG
>JAFAMK010000300.1 GCA_019233415.1 Vulcanimicrobiota bacterium | reverse complement strand
AGGCGCGCTGCAGTTTCAGGAGTGCATGATCGTTCCGGTCGGCGCGCCGGCGTTCGCCGAAGCGATCCGCTGCGGCGCCGAGATCTTCCACGCGCTCGGCAAGATTCTGCACGACGAGGGCTACCAGACGCTGGTCGGTGACGAGGGCGGCTACGCGCCGAGCCTCGAGACGATCGACCAGGCGATGCACCTGCTGGTGCGCGCGATCGAGAAGGCCGGCTACACGCCCGGCGACGACGTCGCGATCGCGCTCGATCCCGCGTCGACCGAGTTCTTCCGCGACGGGAGATACTGGCCGCACAAGCCCGACGACCATCCCCTCGACGCGGCGCAGATGGTCGCGCTCTACGACGGCCTGTGCCGCACCTACCCGATCGTCTCGATCGAGGACGGGCTGGCCGAAGACGACTGGGCCGGCTGGAACCTCCTGACCACGACGCTCGGCGGGCGGGTGCAGCTCGTCGGCGACGACCTGTTCGTCACCAACGTCGCGCGGCTCGAACGCGGCATCCGCGAGGGGAGCGCCAACGCGATCCTCGTCAAGGTCAACCAGATCGGGACACTGACCGAGACGCTCGACGCGGTCGACACCGCGCACAAGGCGGGTTTCCGCGCGGTCATCTCGCACCGCTCGGGCGAGACCGAGGACACGACGATCGCCGACCTCGCCGTCGCGACCGGCGCCGGCCAGATCAAGACCGGCTCCCTCTCGCGCAGCGACCGGATTGCGAAGTACAACCGGCTGATGGCGATCGCCGAAGACCTCGGCGCGACGACGGCCCGCTACCCCGGGAAGAAAGCCTTCGCGGCACTGTCGAAGGGATAGGCGCTACGGGCCCGTAGCTCAGCGGTAGAGCAGCCGGCTCATAACTGGTCGCGCGCTGGTTCGAATCCAGCCGGGCCTACGAGAATCTCCGCGACGACCGATCCCGTAAAACATGATCGCTCCTTCGGCGTTCGTCTTTCCGCGTCGTCGGCTGTTCGCGCGGCTCGATGCGGCGGGGCGTGCGCCGGTGACGCTGGTGCTCGCCGGGCCGGAGACGGGGAAGAGCACCGCGCTGCGCGAGTACCTCGGCGCGCGCGCGGTCGCGCACCTGCGGATCGGCGCGTCGCGCGAGCTGCTGCGCGACGTCGTCGAGGCGTTCGGCACGCTCTTGCCCGCGCTGCGGACGACCGCGCCGAGCGACGACGGCGCGCTGCTGGACTGGCTGCGCGAGCACCTCGCCGGCGTCGAGACGACGGTCGTCGTCGACGACCTCGATGCGCTCGCCGACGAGCCGCGGCTGGTCGCGTTCCTGCGCGGGCTGGTCGACGCGACGATTCCGCGGCTGCGCTGGATTCTGATCGGGCGCGACGCCGCGGCGTTCCCCGTCGCGCGCTGGCTGGCGAGCGGCATCGCCGACCTGCCGGTCGACGACGACGACCTGCGCATCGAGCGCGACGAGCTGCGCGCCGCGGTCGCCGAAGCCGGACTTCCGCTGCGCGCCGGCGCGGTCGACGCGCTCGGCGCGGCGACGCTGGGGAGTCCGCTGCGCCTCGTCCTCGCACTGAGCGGTCACGCCGACGACGGCGAAGGCACGGAACACCTGCGCGCGCGGCTCGTCGATGCGGTGCTTGCCGCGCGCGACGAACCGGCGCGCGAGCAGTTCTACGAAGCCGCGCTGCTGGCGCGTTTCGACGCGACGCTGCTGCGTGCGCTCGACCACGACGCCGACGCGACGATCGCCGCGCTGCGCGACGCCGGCCTCGTCTACGCCGACGGCGCGTACGCGTTCGCGTTCGATCCGCCGTTCCGCGAGGAGTTGCTGGCGCGCATCGACGTGCTCGAACCCGCGCGCCGCGACGCACTGCACGTACGCGCGGCCGCCGCGCTCGCCGCGCACGGTCGCTGGAGCGAAGCGGTCGCGCTGTACCGGCGTGCCGGCGCGCACGAGCAGCTGGCCACAGCGCTCGACGCGCGCGGTTTTCTCGCGCTCGACCTCGGGGAGGTCGTTGCGGTGCGGCGCGCGCTCGCCGTGCTTCCCGAGGACGTCGCCGCACGCCATCCCGTCACGCTCGGGATGAAGGCGACGCTGGCCTCGCTCGACGAGCGCTTCGACGTCGCCGAAGCGTGGTTCCGCATGGCGATCGACGCCGCCGCGGACGACGACGACGCGCGGCGCGCGATCGTCGTGCGCTACGGGCTCGACCTCGTGCGGCGCGGCCGCGGCGACGTCGTCGCGCTGCTCGAAGCGGAGGTCGCGCGCGAAGGCGCGGGCACCGCGTTCGCGGCCGAGCTGTGGGGCGTGCTCGCGACGGCGTACGTCGGCGCGCACCGTCCCGACGACGCGCACCGCGCCGCGCGCAACGCGCTGACGCGGCTGCGCGACGTCGCCGACGACGGCGTGCGCGCGCGCATCCTGCACCAGGCGGCGTACGTTGCGCTGAACTCCGGCGACCACGGCGCGGCGAAGCAGCTCGCGCAGCGCGCGTACGAGAGCGCCGAGGCGGCGTATCTGTACGATCTCGCGGCGCGCGCGCTGAGCGTGCTGCACAACGTCGCAATCTTCCACGACGACGACGTTCCGGCCGGGCGTCTCGCGCTCGCGAAGCTCGGCGAGGCCGGGCGCAAAGCCGGCAGCACGACGCTGCGGCTCTACGCGACGCTGAACGCGTACGGGCTCGAAGTCGATGCCGGCGACACCGCCGCGATCGAGCGGCTCGACGGCGAGCTGCGCGACCTGCAGATCTTTCTCACGCCGATGGCGAGCGAGGCGCTGTTGCCGGCGCAGGCGCTGCGCGCGGCGTGGGACGGGCGTTTCGAGTACGCCTATCAACTGCTCGCGCCGAGCGCCGAGAAGCTGTTCGACGACGAGCGGACCGCGTACCGCTGGGCCGAGGTCGCGGTCTACGCCGCGGCGGCGGGCCGGCGCTCGGAGAGCGACGCGGCGATCCGGCACGCGCGCGAGAACTTGCGCCGGGCGGACCCGGCCGACCGGCTCGGTCAGCGCGCCCGCGCCTACCTCGCGCTGGCCGAGGTGCTGCAGTCCCACCAGGGCCGGGCCAACCGCGCGCTGGCCGAGCTGAAGCCGGTGGCGCGCCGCGCCGGCCCGCGCTTCGCGGCGCTCCTCGACGCGATCCGGGCCCTGCACGTGCGCTGGACGACCGGCTGGCACGGGAAGCCTGCGCTGGCGGACGCGCTCGACCACCTGGAGACCGTCGACCTCGGCGGCGTCGGCCGCTTCATCGGGGCGCTCCCGCTCCCCAGCTCGGACCGCGGCCGGATCACCTTGCTCAGCGACGCCGAGAGACGGATTCTCTCGCTCGTGGCGGCCGGGGCGACCAGCAAGGAGATCGGCGGGGAACTGGACCGCAGCCCGCAGACGATCGACGTCCACATCCGCTCGATCTGCCGGAAGCTCGGCTGTAGCGGCCGGCGCCAGGCGGTTGCGGTCGCGCTGCGCGAGGGGCTGATCGAGGACCCCGGCCGCCGCTGACGAGAAAAGAAGGGTGAACCTTGTCCCGTCATTACCAAGTGTTGGGTAGTGTTCGGCGGTTGATTCTACGATACTGTGAGTGAGGGCACGAGCAAGCGGGACGTTCGTGGGCTGGAAAGACGGGATGTCGATGTACCACGG
>JAFAMK010000091.1 GCA_019233415.1 Vulcanimicrobiota bacterium | reverse complement strand
CCGCAAACCAAGTCGACCCGTTGCTGCCCGTATACGTATACCCTTGCAGCACGTTCGTTCCGGCATAGCATTCGGCCTCAGTTCCAGTCCACACCGAGCCGTCGGGAAGATAGTAGGTACCATTGACGTTGTGTATGGGAGCGCCGCCGTGCTGTGAACGCCACCACGACGGTACGGGACAGAATCCATTGGGTGGGGGACAACCGTAAGCTACGATGTCGCCCCCGCCACCGAGATCACCGCTATCGCCAAGATCGCCGCTGTCGCCGAGATCCCCCGTATCTCCCAAGTCGCCGGTGTCCCCGCCCCCGTCCCCATTGGGGTCGCAGTTCGTTTGATTCAGAGCGCGACGCTCCGTCGCCGAAGTTTGTTGCTCGCAATCCGATGCTGCTCGGCGCCGGGAATTTGAAGGATAGATATCGTGCAAAGGCATTGGACCGGTGCTCGGCCTCGCACCCGAATCCGCTTCTGCCGGTGGATGCAACGAAAGTCCGCGAAAGCGAGCGCGATTGAGACGACGGGGGACGAGGCCCGAAAGAATCTCGTATTGGGTGAACCCGACGACGTGAAGGTCAAACCCCTTTATCCCGTTGTGTCTGGAAGCCCAGTACGCATGGAGACGTCGCGCCCGCTTTACTGGACCGACATCGAGAAGCCCCTCGCTTGGCGTGCCAGGAGGCAATACCGATCTTGCACCGGCGCATCCCGCCAAGAAAACAGTCGACGACACTCGGCCGACAAAAAGCGCACGTCTCATTCCGGCACACCCTCCAGTTTTGCTCGCGTAGCAACTCTAGACTTCCCTTGCTAGTTCTCCGCAAGAAGGCGACATCCTTCTCGCGAAAGGCGGAGCAAACCACGCTTCGCCAGACGCGCATCGATAAGGGGGCAAATCCTTGTACGATTCGGAGACAATGACCGAATTGCTCGGCGCAATCGGCGAAAGGCTTCGCTCGTTCTCGGCGGATGTCGTTCCGCACGGTCGCTGGTCGCTCTACCATCATCTCCTCGGCACCGCGGAGATCCTAGAGGCTTGGCTGCAACCTTTCGCCGTTTGCGCTGCCGGGATGGTCCATAGCATATATTCCACGGAGGCCTTCGGTCGGGAGACGATTCCACACCGAGAGCGAGACCGCGTTAGAGAACTCGTAGGCGCCGAGGCGGAGTGGCTGAGTTTTCTGTTCTGCGCCCTTCACCGTCAAGACATATACGCTGCCGCCTCCAAGAAGAAGCCGGCCCGACGTACGTCGCGCTGGGACGGTGATCAAGTAGACGTAACGTCGAACGATCTTGCAAATCTCGTCATCCTTCACATGGCGAATATCGCGGATCAATCCAGCGCAGTTGATCGCCGACCCGCGCCCGTGCTCGCGAACCTCTCGCGCTTGGCAATTCTCGTTCGCGGCGCGACAGTCGCGCCACCGATCTTCGATTCATGTTCGTTGGAATTCACGACGACGGATGAGCAATATCTTCTCGAAGCATATGAGTATGCCCTGAACGGCAGAGCGCCGTCCGACGCCCTCCCTCGGCTTACAGAATCATTGCCTGGCCTCGGACGCTCGGTTAGTGAACCGCTGATAGCGGCATCTCTCCTGCATCTCTACGATGGCAACATGACGTTTGCCCGAAGCCTTGCAATGCACGCAATAGACGTGTCATCTTTCTGGAATACGTCCTGGGACAAGCGGCTATCACACCAACAGTGGCGACGTATCGCCAAAATCGTCGCTTCCGCAGCATCTTCCGGATACGAGTACGGGCGTTTCCTGGGCATCTGCGCACTTCGAACTCTAAAGAACTCCAATGGCTCGCCGTGCGCGCTCTATACGCTGCTCGAAGAAGTTGGTGGCTTCGCCGAAACCGAGTTGGAGCCCATCGAAGAGCGCGAGGCTTCGGTGCACGCAACGCCGGAGAACGCAGAACAAGTCCTTCCGTCGCGATTCGCGACGTACGTTCATTCGCTCACATACTCGACGAGACGATCGCCAATGCTTTGGTATCCACAGCTTTCGCGAAGGCCGTGGTACGATCCCAATTCGATTCCTTTGGGACGAGAACTAGTTCGTCGAGCACCAGAAGTAATAGCCGAGTTGTGCAAGCTTGACGATGACGAATTTCACGGGGAGAGCGAAAGGATTCGCCGCTCCGGCCGCTGGGATGTCCTGATGCTCCTGGAGCGCGGGATACGCAACGAAGAGGTCGCGCGGCGCTGCCCGGTGACGATGGAGGTACTGAACACCTGCGATGCGATTTCGGGCCCAGCGGGTCTCGCCTATGTCTCGCGCCTCAGCCCGGGGTCAAAGGTCGCATCACATTGCGGCCCGACAAATCTTCGCTTGCGCTGCCATCTCGGAGTCGACATTCCGGAAGGCTGCGGGTTGCGCGTCGGCTCGACGACACAGCATTGGCAGACCGGAAGCTGTCTTCTATTCGACGACTCGTTCGATCACGAGGCGTGGAATCTCGGCTCACGGGATCGGATCGTCCTCATCGTCGATGTTTGGCATCCCGAGCTGACTTTGGACGAGATCATTCTGCTTGACGCGTTGCACCGTGAGGTATTCCAGCAGGCACGCAACCTATCCACCTATTGGAGTAGCAACGAAAGGTCACGGAAGCGCCCTCGCGGCGTGCGTCAAGCCGATCACGGAGCCGCTGACGGTACGGACTCCCCATCGACGACCGCGAGCGCGCGCGCGTAGAGCGCCTGCTGCATTCGGTAATAGACGTCCGGGCGCATCGCGTACCGCTGCTCGGCCAGTCGGTCGGCGCGGCGTGACAGGTCGACGAGCCGCGCGCCGCGCGCGGTGTCGGCGTCCGGTTCGCTCTGGTCGGTGCGCGCGAGGAGCGCCGCGATGCGATTGCCTTCGGCGCTCGCCGTTTGCGCCGGAACCGGTATCGCGTCGTACGGTGCCGCGTCGCCGCGCGCGGTGAAGAAGTCGCTCATGTCGGTCGCGAGCAGATCGCCGAGCGAGAGCGTTCCCAAACCCAGCAGCTGTTCGGTCGTCTTCAGCACGCTGACCGTCGAGAGGTGATGCAGCCCGACGTAGTGCGGCTTCACGAACGGGCCGGCGACGATCGCATAGGTGCGATATTCGTCGACGTGGTCGCGTGAGGACTGCGCGTCGTCCGGCGTGATGAAGAGCGCGGTCTGGTGCCACGACGGCAGGTGCGAGAGGTACTGCACGATGAGCCCCAGCGCGCGGTCGCCGTCGGCGACCTCTTCCGGAACCGGCGGAATGTCGCGGCCGAACCCAGTGTGGTCGGCCGGCAGCCAGATGTAGGTGTAGCGCGGCTGGTGACCCGCCGCGACGAGCGCGCCGTAGTCGCGCACGAACTCCTTCGCGCGCCGCTCGTCGCGAATCCGCAGGTTCCAGCCCGGGTAGTTGAGGTCGACGTGGCCGTCGAGGACCGACGGCGCGGGGACGTTCTCGCCATAGAGCCCGCCCAGCCCTTGCGTCGGCGCGCTCGTGTCGTCGACGCCGGCGAAGGCCGGGTCGTCGTCCTTCGTATTCGGCGCGCCGCCCTCGTCGTAGCCGCTGACGCGAATCAAGTCGCCGTAGTCGCGGAACGCGATCCCGCGGCGTGCGAGCGCGTTGAAGACGTAGCCGAGGCGCGGATAGTCTTCCGGGTCTTCGTTCTTGTTGACGAGCCCGCCGCGCCCGCCTTTCGCGAACAAGGTGCGCTCGGAATACAGCGTCGCGATCCCGCCGGCGAAGAACTGGTGCCCCGCGTCCGACTCCTCGGCATCGGCGAACAGGTTCGCCGCGAGCCCGTAGCGGCGCGCGAGCGCGTGCAGATTCGGCGTGATGCGCTCGCCGAACGAGACCAGGGACGGATCGCCGTACGGCGCGCCGAGATCGCCGAGCATCGCGTCGAACGTCTTGTTCTCTTCGAGGATGACGACGACGTGGGTAATCGCCTTCGGGTACTTCGGCGGTGCGCTCACCACACGGCGCGTATTCGCGAGCGTCGTCAGCGTCGTCGACTTCAGCGCGACGCTCGCAAGGTCGACCTTCTGCAATGTCGACCAGACCGCGTTCGAGTCGGCGAGCGTCGGAGGATCGCCGGTGAAGCCCGGATCGTGACCGTAGCCTTTCGTGTTGACGACGTAGAGCGTGCGGCCGTCGTTCGAGAGCGCGAGGGCGGTCGGGTACCAGCCGGTCGGGATCAGCCCGAGCCGGTGCAGGTGGACCGGGTCGCGCGCGTCGATCACCGCGACCGCGTCGAGTCCGGCCAGCGCGACGTAGAGCCGCGAGCCGTCCTTCGAGAGCGCGAGCGCGGCGGGCTGCGTCCCGTACGGCCCGCGGTCGAACAGGCGCAGCTCGGTCCCGCCGACGACGCGCGGCGCCCCGCGCAGCGCGACCGTCGCGATGCGGTCGACGTTGGTCATCGCGACGAACGCATACGCCCCGTCGGCGGTCGTCGCGACCGCGGTCGGGTGCGCGCCGCCGACGGTTTGCACGCCGTCGGGGGTCTGGTCCATCGGCAGCCCCGCGCTCGCGAACGGCGGCGCGGCCTGCGGGAGCGCGGAGAGGTCGCCGCTCGGCGCGAGCCCGACGAACGAGAGCGCCGAGGCGTGCTCCAAATCGGCGGCGGCGTTGCGGAACGGCGGGACCGGCGCGGGCTGCGCGAGGTTCGCGTACCGCATCAGTCCTTCGTCGCTGACCACGAGCCGGTCGCCGGCGAGCGCGGCGCCGAACGGGAAGAAGCCGACCTTCTGCGGCGGTCCGCTCAGCGTGCGCGTCGCGGTGTCGATCGCGCTGACGCTTCCCGCTGCCTCGTTGACGACGTAGGCGCGTCGCCCGTCGGCCGAGAGCACGATCGTGCCGGGGTAGCTGTGGCCTTCGTCCGCGAACGCGGGGTCGATCGGGCCCGGCGTCGAGACGATGTGCTGCGCGTCGGGCGTCAGGTGGCCGCCGGCATCGAGGTCGAACGCGTACACCGCGTTCGCCGGACCGCCCGACGCGAGGACGAGCGTGCGCGCCGGATCGCGCGGGTCGGCGAGCGCGACGACGCCGACCCAGAACCGTTCGTCGCCGGTCGCGCGGTAGCGGTCGACGACGCGCATCGACGCGACGTCGACGACGTCGAGCGCGAAGCCGCCGGTCGCACCCGAGTCGAGCAGCGAGTGCACGAGTCCTTCGCGCTCGTCGTCGCAGCTGACGACCGCGTAGCGGCCGTCCGGAGTCAGCGCCACGCCGAGCGCGTTCATCCCGGTCAGCACGCTCGTGCCGGCCGGCGTCACGATCCGCCCGGAGGGAAGGACCGCGTCGTACGCCGCGCCGCGTAGATGCTCGGCGGGGAGGTTCCCGGCCGGCGCCGCGTACGACACGGAAGGCCGCGGTGCGGGGCGGCGCTGCGCCGCCGGCGCGGCGCACGGGAACACGAAGACGGCCAGTGCGAGCGCGCCCGCGAGGGCTCGTGGAGACGTCACGGCGCGCGAGGTTCCGCCTGAGGCGGCGAGGTTCCGCTCGCCTAGGAGGGCGCGAGCGCGCGAGCGAGCCGCCGAACCGCCTCGCGCAGCGTCGCGTCGTCGAGGTCGCCGAACGAGAGCCGCAGCGCCGGCGGTCCGCTGCGCGTCGGGTAGGACGGCTCGGCCGGCATGACCAGCACCCCTTCGCGCGCGCACAGGTCGAACGCAGCCTGCGTCGAGAGCCGCGCGGGGAGCCGCAGCCAGAGGTTCGTCCCGGCCTGCGGCGGCGTGATCTCGGTCCACGGGAGCGCCTGCGTCAGCGCGTCGACGAACAGGTCACGCCGGTGGCGGTAGAGCGCGCGCGCGCTCTTGAGGTGACGCGCGTAGGCCGGCGTGCTCAGGAAGCGCCAGAGCGCGCGCTGCGTGAGCGTCGAGGTGAACGAGTCCGTCCGCACCTTCGCCGCCTCGATCGTCGCGCGCAGCGCGCCCTTCACGCGCAGGTAGCCGATTCGCAGCGCCGGGAAGATCGACTTCGAGAGCGACTCCATCATCACGACGCGCCCGTCCGTGTCGTAGGCGGCGAGCGGCGGCGGCGCGGGGACGTCGTACGCGAACGTCCAGCCCGTCTGGTCTTCGAGCACGACGACGTCGTAGCGCCGCGCCAGCTCGACGATCGCCTTTCCGCGCCGCGCCGGCAAGACGGTTCCGGTCGGGTTCTCGGCGATCGGGCAGATCGCGAACAGCCGCGGCCGGTATTCGGCGAAGACGCGCTCGACGTCGTCGATGCGCACGCCGTCGGCGTCGCTGCGCACCTCGACGTAGCTCGCGCCGCGCGCGTCGAAGACGCCGAGCGTCCCGGAATAGGTCGGCGACTCCGCGGCGACGACCGCGCGCTCGGCGAGCAGCACCGAGGCGATCAGGTCGGCGGCCTGCTGCGCGCCGGAGGTCACGATGATCTCGTCGGCGACCGCGTCGCAGCCGCGCGCGTGCAGCGCTTCGGCGAGCGTCGCGCACAGCTCCGGATCGCCGGTGTTCGCGCGGTACTGCATCACCTCGGGCGGGTCGTCGGCGAACGTGCGCTGCATCGCGCGCCCGAACTCCGCCATCGGAAACGTCTCGGGCGCGGGGTGCGCGCTCGCCAGCGAGATCGCGCCCGGCGCGCGCGCCTGGGCGAGCCGGTCGAGCACGCCCTCCATCCGCTCGCCGCGCGAGAGCAGCGAGGGCTCCCAGGTGCGCGCGTACGGCGACTCCTCCGCCGGCCGGGGCGCGACGAACGTCCCGCGCCCGACGCGCGAAACGACGCGCCCGTGTGCCGCGAGCGTCTCGTACGCCTGCGAGACCGTCACCAAGGCCACGTCGAGTTCATTGGCGAGCGTGCGGATCGGCGGCAACCGGTCCTCCGGCACCAGCTCGCCGCGCTCGATCGCGCTCGCCAGCGCGTCGGCGATCTGCACGTACAGCGGCCTCGGATCGCGCGAGTCCAGCGCGATCGTCGGCGTCATCGCTCGTCTAAACGATATCCGATGCCGCGCACCGACGAGATCGCGAGCTGGCCGTCCACTTCGGCGAGCTTCTTGCGCAGCGCGGCGACGTGCACGTCGACGACGCGGGTCGGGACGCCGGAGACGTCGTTCCACACGCGTTCGAGGATTTGCGCGCGCGTCAACAGCTTGCCGACGTTCTCCGCCAACTACCACAGCAGGCGAAACTCGAGCGCGGTCAGCGTGACGCTCTTGCCGGCGTTCTCGAGCGTGTGGAAGTCGCGGACCAGCGTCGCGCCGCCGACCTGCAGCCGGCCTTCCTGGTCGTTCTTGCGCGAGCGCTCGCGGCGGCGCAGGAACGACTGCACGCGCGCGACCAGTTCGTTCCCCGAGAACGGCTTGCGGATGTAGTCGTCGGCGCCGAGGCCCAGCCCCTTGAGGACGTCGTTCTCCGACGAGTGCGCGCTGACCATCAGGATGAACGCGTCCGACGAGTTGGCGAGCGACGTGCAGACGTCGAGCCCCGAGATGTCGGGCAGCTCGACGTCGAGGAGAACGATCGCGGGCTTGAAGACCGGTTCGGCTTCGAGGCCCGCGGAGCCCGTGCTCGCGACGCGGACCTCGTAGCCGCTGCGTTCGAGGATCATCTTTTCGAACGTCGCGACGTCCGCGTCGTCCTCGATGATCAGGATCCGGTCGGACATCAGCGCGTCCCCGCGGGTTCGGCGACGGCTTCGTCGTCGCTCATCAGCAACTCGCGCCGCGCGACGCCCTCCTCGATTGCGGCCTGCGTGACGGCCTGCGCGACCGCCTCGACGACGCGCGTGTCGAAGACGCTCGGTATGATGTACTCGGCGCTGCGCTCTTCGCCGACGATCCCGGCGATCGCGCGCGCCGCGGCGAGCTTCATCCCCTCGGTGATCCTGCGTGCGCGGCAGTCGAGCGCGCCGCGAAAGATTCCGGGAAACGCGAGCAGGTTGTTGATCTGGTTCGGGAAATCGCTGCGCCCGGTGCCGACGACCGCGGCGTACGGCGCGGCGAGCTCGGGCATGATCTCCGGCGTCGGGTTCGCCATCGCGAAGATGATCGGATCGCGCGCCATCGTCGCAATCCATTCCGGCTGCAGGATCCCCGGCGCACTGACCCCGATGAACGCGTCGGTTCCCCGCAGCACGTCTTGCAGCGAGCCGTGGCGGCGCTCGCGGTTCGTGTTCTCGGCGAGCCAGGTCCAGTGCGGGTTCTGGTACTGCTGGTCGCTGGTGAGCGCGCCCTCGCGGTCGACGGCGATCACGTCGCGCACGCCGGCAGCGAGCAGCATCTTGATCGTCGCGGTCCCGGCCGCGCCGCTCCCGCTGAGCACGACGGTCATCTCGTCGATCTTCTTGCCGATGACCTCGGCGGCGTTCATCAGCGCGGACAGGATCACGACCGCGGTTCCGTGCTGGTCGTCGTGCATCACCGGAATGTCCAGCTCTTCGACGAGCCGGCGCTCGACCTCGAAGCAGCGCGGCGCGCTGATGTCCTCGAGGTTGATCCCGCCGAAGATCGGCGCGATGCGCTTCGCGGTCTCGACGATCTCGTCGACGCTCTTCGTGTCGAGGCAGATCGGGAACGCGTCGATGTCGGCGAACTGTTTGAAGAGCATGCACTTGCCCTCCATCACCGGCGCCGCGCCGTACGGGCCGATGTCGCCGAGGCCGAGCACCGCCGTGCCGTCGGTCAGCACGCAGATCGTGTTGCGCTTGATCGTCAGCGCATAGGCTTTATTGGGCTCTTTTGCGATCGCGCTGGAGACGCGCGCGACGCCGGGTGTGTAGACCGTCGAGAGGTCCTGGCGCGTCTTGACCGGCCGCGTGATGCCAGTGCGAATCTTTCCGCCCAGGTGCGCGAGAAAGGTCGAGTCGGAGACGTTCACGATGCGCACGCCGTCGATCGCGCCGATCGACTGGAGAACGCGGTCGCCGACCAGCTCGCTGGAGACGTTGACCGTGACGTCGCGGACGATCGTCGTCTTGCCGACGGTGCGGGTATCGACTGCGCCGACCATCCCACCGGCGTCGCCGATCGCCGAGGCGAGCACGCCGAACGATCCCGGGGTATTCGGCGTCTCGAGGCGGATGACGAGCTGCGTGCCGATCGAAGGAGCGGTAGCCATTGCTCGTCCCGTACGGTGTCCCGTCCCGGGTGTCCTCGCCGCGAGCGGTCGACGGCTTCCCAGGCGGATCGTCCCAGCGGTCGAATCTGGACGCGACCGCCCGCTTCCCGTCATTCTGGTGGTTATGACGTCCGTCACGGCCGCGGCCGCCGGTGCGCTGGGTGCGCTCGCGGTGATCGCGGCGGGGACCAGTCAGGTGCTGCGACGTCCGCGTGAGGGCTTCGAGGCCGCCGCTGCTGCCGCACTCGCCGTCCTCGCCCTGCTCCTCGGCGGCGACGGCGTGCTGGCCGGTGTCGCCTTCGTCCTCGGCGCAGCGGCGGCACTGCGATACGCGCACGCGGTTCGCGGGGCCGGCCGCTCCGCGACGGCACGGCTCTTCCGCGCCTTCGAGCGCGACAGCCAGGCGAAGGGGCGCTTCCTCCCACGAACGCTCGTCGACCGGCTCGGCCGCAGCTCGCTCGCCGACGTCGAGGTCGGCGACCGCGCGACCGCGCCGATGACGGTGCTGTTCGCCGACATCCGCGACTCGACGGCGCTGACCGAAGTGCTCTCGTCCGAGGACGCCTTCGTGCTGATCGCCGACTTCTTCGCGCGCTCGGCGTGCGTCGTGCGCGAGCACCGCGGCAGCATCGACAAGTACCTCGGCGACGGCTACATGGCGCTCTTCCCACGCTGCGTCGAGGACGCGCTCGACGCGGCGGTCGCGCTCCAGGGCGCGGTCGCGCAGCTCAACCGCGAGGGGCTCGGGCCGCCGATCGAGATCGGCGTCGGTCTGCACACGGGCCCCGTGACGTTCGGCACGGTCGGCGACGCGCGCCACATCGACACGACGGTCGTCTCCGACACCGTCAACACCGCCAAGCGCGTCGAGGGGCTCTCGAAGCGCCTGCGCGTCCCGATCGTCGCGACCGAGGACGTCATGCACGCGGTCCGCGACCCGGCGCGCTACCTCGTGCGGCCGCTCGGCGCGCAGCCGGTCCGCGGCAAGCGCGAACCGATCGACGTCCTCGCCGTCAATCCCAGCCTCGAGCAGCGCCGCATCGCCACGATCGTCTAACTGCCGCTGACGGTCATCTCGGCGACGCGGAACGACGGCGAGACGACAGTGCCGTCGAAGCGCAGGTCGCCCGCGATGCCGTCGATACCCTCGAGCATCGCGCCGAACGACGAGGCGATCGTGAACTCGTCGACCGCGTACCGCGGCGCGCCGTCCTCGATGTAGATGCCCCGCGCGCCGCGGCTGTAGGTGCCGCTCGCGTACTCGGTCGCGAAACCGATCGTGTCGAGGACGAGGATGCCGCGTTCGGTGCTCGCGACGAGGTCGTCGAGCGTCCCGGTCCCCGGGACGAGGTAGAAGTTCGTCTCCTCGACGGTGCCGTGGCCGGCGTTTCCGGTCGAGTCGATGCCGAGCCGGCGGCCCCAGTAGACGTCGCTCAGGAACGTGCGCAGCACGCCGCCCTCGACCGCGACGGTCTCGCGCGTCGGCGACCCCTCGCCGTCGAACGGCGAGCTGCCGAGCCCGCCGCGCAGGCGGCCGTCGTCGACCAGCGTCACGCGCTCGTTTCCGATCCGCGCGCCGACGCGGTCGGCGAGCCACGAGTTGCCGAGCGCGACGTTCGCGGCGCTCAGCGCGGAGAACAGGTCGCCGAGGACGCTCGCCGCGACGTCGCGCTCGAAGATCACCGGCACGCGCATCGTCGCCGGCTTGCGCGCGCCGATCTGCGCGAGCGCGCGGTGCACGGCGTGCAGCGCGACGGCCTGCGCGCTCTCCGCGGTCGCCCAGCCCCGCGCGGCGGTTCCGTAGTGCCCGATTCGCTTGTCGTCGCCGTCGCGCACGACCGGCGCCGCCGCGCGCGACACCTGCGAACCCTGCGTGACGCCGCGGAAGCCGCGCGTGTTCGCTAGTGCCCAGGACACGACCGAGTCGCGCACGCGCGCGCCGTCGGAGTTGACGATCCGCTCGTCGGCCGCGCGCACCGCGCGCTCCATCGCGAGCGCTTCTTCGAGCTTCGCCTCGTCGGCGCGCTCGGCGACGTCGGGCGCGACCGTGAACAGATCGTGGTCGCAGACGCCGTCGGATTCCACCGGCTCCGGCAATCCTGCGTGCGGGTCCTCCCCGACGTACTCCGCCGCGGCGACGGCGCGCCGCGCGAGCGCCGCGACGCCCTCGCGCGAGAGGTCGGTCGTCGAGAGCGTCGCGCGCCGTTTCCCGCGGAAGGCGCGCACGTAGAGCGTGCGGCCGCGCGAGCGCTCGAGCTTGGTGATCTCGTCGTCGCGCGCCTCGCAGGCGAACTTGTCGGCGATCGTCACCGTGGCGTCGGCGTCGCTCGCGCCGGCGTCGCGCAAGAGCGCGATCGCGGTCTCGGCGAGCGCGAGCGCCTCGTCGCGCGCATCAGCCACGCCCGGTTCCCCCGACCGTGCACGACGAGAGCTTCACCGTCGGAATCCCGACGCCGACCGGAACGCGTTGTCCGCCCTTGCCGCAGGTGTACGAGCGGTGCGAGAGCCGCGCGTCGTGCCCGACCATCACGACCTTCGTCATCGCGTCGGGCCCGTTCCCGATCAGCGTCGCACCGCGCACGGGCGCGGTGATCTTGCCGCCTTCGATCAGGTAACCCTCGGCAATCATGAAGACGAAGTCGCCCTTGCTGATCTCGACCTGTCCGCCGCTGAACGAGGTCGCGAACAGCCCGCGTTCGATCGAGCCGACGATCTCGTCCGGCGACGAATCGCCGGCCGGCATGAAGGTGTTGCACATGCGCGGCTGCGGCAACGCGCGGTACGACTCGCGCCGTCCGCTGCCGGTCGAGGCGACGCCCATCAGCCGCGCGTTCAAACGGTCCTGCATGTAGCCGCGCAGGATGCCGTTCTCGACCAGCACCTTGTGCGCACCGGGTGTCCCCTCGTCGTCGACCGCGATCGTTCCGCGCTCGCCGGGCAAGTCGCCGTCGTCGACGACCGTCACCAGGTCGCTCGCGACGCGCTCGCCGACGCGCCCCGCATAGAGCGACGTACCCTTGCGGTTGAAGTCGGCTTCGAGCCCGTGCCCGACCGCCTCGTGCAGCAGCACACCGCCGCCGCCCGGGCCGATCACGACCGGCATCTCGCCGGCCGGCGCCTCGCGCGCGCCGAGTTTGACCGTCGCGATCCGCGCGGCTTCGCGCCCGAGCGACTCGGGCGTCACCGTATCGAAGACGGCGATGTTCGTCCGCCCGCCGTCGCCGATGTAGCCGTTCTCGCGCTGCGCACCGTCGCGCGCGACGACCTGCACGCCGAGCAGCACCAACGGCCGGCGGTCGGTGACGACGCGCCCGTCGCTCGACGCGATCTGCACGTCTTGCAACTCGTCGGTGACGAACGCGTTGACCGCGACGACGCGCGGGTCGAACGCGCGCGCCGCGACGTCGGCGCGCCCGAGCAGCTCGACGTAGCGCGCCGAGTCGGCCGGTTCGCCCGCATGTTCGCGGTAGAGCGCC
The DNA here is from genome assembly GCA_019233415.1 of Vulcanimicrobiota bacterium. Classification (GTDB taxonomy): domain Bacteria; phylum Vulcanimicrobiota; class Vulcanimicrobiia; order Vulcanimicrobiales; family Vulcanimicrobiaceae; genus Vulcanimicrobium. The sequence continues at coordinate 5,684 of JAFAMK010000091.1, read as the reverse complement.
GGCGCGCGCACCGGCGCGAGGTCGACCGCGGCGTCGTGCGCGCGCCCGTCGCGCGCGATCAGCGAGGCCGCCTCGGCGGCGCGCAGCAGCGCGGCTTCGTCGAGGTCGTCGGAGTAGGCGAACCCGGCGCGCTGGCCGACGACGACGCGTACGCCCGCACCGCGGATCACGGTCGACGAGGCGTCGCGAATCAGGCCGTCCTGCAGCTTGAACGCCTGCGTCAGCCGGTTCTCGAAGAAGACGTCGGCGAAGTCACCGCCGCGGCGCAGCGCGCGCGCGAGGACGCGAGAGAGAAGCGCGGGATCGAGCGCGGTCATCGGTGCCTAGCTGCGCGCAAGTACGTCGAGCGCGCGGTTGATTCCTTCGTCCACCGCGTCGTCGTCGGCGCGGCGGTCGTTCACCATGATCGCGAACGCGACGCGGCCGTGCCGCCGCGTCTGCACGTAGCCGGCGAGCGCGTTGACGTCCTCGATGTGCCCGCTCTTCGCGCGCGCGCGGCCGAGCGCGTCGGTGACCCGGCGCAGCCGCACGGTCCCTTCGATCCCGACTCGCGGCAGTGCGCTGACGAAGACGTGGCCGATCGGTTCGGCCGCGGTGCGCGCGAGCAGCGTCGCGAGGGTCAGCGGCATCACGCGGTCGCTCGGCGCAAGGCCGCTCCCGTCCAGAATGCGCAGCCCCTCCTGCGGGACGCCGTCGCGCTGCAGGATCGCGCGCTCGACCTGCGCGCCGTTCGCTTCCGTGCCCTCGCCGCGCGTCGCGCCGATCGCGCGCAGCAGTTGCTCCGCGAAGTGGTTGTTCGACTCCAGCATCATCTGGTGCACGACGTCCTGGAGCGGTCTCGAGCGGTGCCGCCACAAGACGTACGGTGCGACCGGCGCGACGCCGACCCGAATCCCGCTGTCGATTTCCACGCCCCGCGCGCGCAACATCGCGTGCGCGACGCCGGCCGCGTAGCGCGGCTGGTCGACGATCGGGCGCCAGAACGACTGCTCCGCGCCGGCCGCGATGCGGCCGTCGACCGTGAAGTCGTTGCGCGCCGCGTCGCGCTGGATCGTGAACTCGGTCGTGTACGAGGTGATGATCGAGCCGGCGACGCGCACCATGTCGGACGGCGGCTCGACGTCGACCTGCGCCGGCGCGCCGACGCTCGTCGGTGCGAGCCGGAACTCGACCGTCCCCTGATCGAGCGAGAGCGCGCTGGTCCCCGCCGCGTAGTCGTACTGCAAGTCGTCGGGATCCCACGCGCGGTTGACCTCAGGCCCCGAGAAGATGCTCGCGTCGGCGACGACCGCCCCGGTGACGATGCGCACGCCGGCCTGCGCGACCGCGCCGGCGCCGCCGCGCACATCGTCGCGCGTCAGCGTCGGATCGCCGCTGCCGACGAGATACAGGTCGCCGTGCACCGCGCCGTCCGACGGGTCGTCGGTCGTCTCGAACGTGGTCGGAAACCGGTAGCCGGCGCCGAGCGTCTCCAGCGCGCTCGCGCCGACGAGCAGCTTGAAGGTCGAGGCCGGCGTCATCGGCGTGCGCTCGCGGCGCGTGAACAGCGGGCGCCCGTCCGCGTCGAGGATCGCGATCCCGCTCGTCGTGAGCGCCGACGCACCGAACGCCGTGCGCAGCGCGCCCTGCAATGCGTGCAAATCGCCGGCGCTCCACGGCGGCGCGCTCGGTGCCGGCGCGAGCGGGGCCGGCGGCCGCGACGGCGTCGACACGGTCGCTTCCGGCGCGCGTTCACTCCCGCACGCCGCGACGGCCACGACGGCGACCGCCGCGAGCGCGCGCAGCACGCGGCGCGTCACGGTGCGCCGAGCGCGTCCAGCTTCTCGCGCAGCGTGCGCGACTCGGCGCGCAGCTTGTCGACCTCCTCGCGCAGCCGCGCCAACTCGGCCGGCTTCTTCCCGCCCTCGCGGATGCGGATCGCGGCCTCGGCGGCGTCGCGGCGCAGCCGCCCGTCGTTCTCGGTCACCGCGCGACGGTCGAGGATGCCGAGCAGCCGCGCGTCGTCGAGCTTCTCGGCCGCCGCGTACGCCGACACGCGAACCAAATACGCCGGATCGTCGAGCGCGCGCTCGACCGCCTCGACCGCCGCGGTGCGCGTCGACTCGACCAGCGTGCCGAGCTGCGCGAGCGCGCCGACCGCGGCGCGCCGCAGCGGCTCCGGCTGTTCCGTTCGCAGCGCGTCCTCCAGCGGCGCGAGCGCGCGCGCGTCGGCGAGCGCGCCGAGCCCGCGCGCCGCGCCGGCCGCGATCGTCGCGTTCCACGACGGCGTCGCGAGGCCCGCGGCGAGCGCATCGAACGCGCGCGCGTCGCGCGTCTTGCCGAGCGCGTGCAGCGACGCCGCGACGACGAAGTACGACGGGTCGTCGCGCAGCGCGAGCAGCGCCGACGCAGCCTCGGCGTCACGCCAGCCGCCGAGCGCGTCGGCGACGGCCCGACGAACTTTCGGGTGCGCGTGGCCCACGTTCGCGAGCAGCGCGGCGCGCGCCGACGGCGCGCGCGAGTCGCCGAGTGCTGCCGCAACTTCGACGCCGACGCCCCAGAACGGATCGGTCGCGAGCGCGTGCGCGAGCGCCTCGCGCGCAACGCGCCCGTTCTCCTTCGCCAGCGCCTTCGCCGCGCGGATGCGCGCGATCGGCGACGGATCGCCGCGCAGCACCGCCGCGTGCATGTCGGTCCCGAGCGCCGACGTCCACGCCGCGAGCACCCAGGCCGCTGGATCGACGCGCACCAGCGCCGGCTCGCGGTCGAGCGGAACGGCGAAGCTCTGCGGCGCGCGCTCGACGCGCAAGCGCACGCGCGTCTCGCCGGGCAGCGGCCCCTCGCCGGCATCCGGCAGCACCGCACTCGGCCCCTCGCCGAGAAAGCCGACGTCGAGGTCGAAGACGTACGCCGGGTTGTCGTCGTCGACGGCCTGCTTCTGCGTGACGGTGACGAGCGCGGTCTTGCGCTCGCCGTCCCACGTGTACGACACCTCGATCTCGGGATGGCCGCCGCGCTCGACCCACTGCGCGAAGAACCGGCGCGTGTTGCGGCCGGTCTCGGCCTCGATCGCGCGCACGAGGTCGATCGTCTCGACGTTGCGCGTCGCGTTGGTCGTGAGGTAGCGCCGCAGCGCGCGCTTCATGCGCTCCCAGCCAAGCTCGCCGCGCAGCATGTGCAGCACCGCGCCGCCCTTCTCGTAGAGGTGGCGGTCGAACAGCTCGATCGGGTCGCGGAAGGTGTTGCAGACGATCGGCCGGCGGTAGCGCTCGCCGTCTTCTTCGAGGTAGCGCTGCACCGTGCCGTAGACGTCGTAGAGGTACTCGTCCCAGCCTTTGTCCGCTTCGAGCCAGACGGCTTCGAAGTACGTCGCGAACCCTTCGTTCAGCCACGCCTGCGCCCAGTCGCGGCAGGTGACGAGGTCGCCGAACCACTGGTGCGCCAGCTCGTGCGAGGCGAGCGCGTCGGCCGTGTAGTCGAGGTGCGCGCGCTCGTCGTGCAGGACGCGGTCGGTCTGCGTCGTCGCGGTGGTGTTCTCCATCCCGCCGAAGATGAAGTCGGCGACCGCGATCTGCGAGTAGCGCGCGTACGGGTACGGGACGCCGGTCGTGCGCTCGAAGACGTCGACCATCCGCGGCGTGTTTCCGAACGCGCGCTCGCCGTCGGCTTCGCGGCCCGGCAGCGTGTAGTAGAACACCGGAACGCGGTCGTGCGGCTGCGCGATCTCGCTGAACGGCCCGGCGACCAGCGTGACGAGATACGTTGCGTGCGGGACGTCCTGCTCGTAGCGGTAGATCGTCTCGGCCTGCCCTTCGGTGCGCGCGACGAGCGCACCGTTGGCGAGCGCGACGTGCCCGTTCGGCACGATCACGGTCGCCGACGTCGTCTGTTTCTCGGCCGGGTAGTCGAAGCACGGAAACCAGTAGCGCGCGTCGGAGTCCTGGCTCTGCGTCCACACGTGCCGTGGCTCGTGCTCGACGAAGTAGATGCCGCGCCGCGCGTTCTCGACGGCGTATTCGATCGCGAAGGTCAGCTCGTCACCGGCGCGCAGCGGCGGCTCGACCGTGATCTCCAGCGTCTCGCTGGTCGTGCGAAACGCGAGCGGCGTGCGGTCGTCGGCGCGCATCACCGCGCGCACGTCTAAATCGACCGCGTCGAGGACGAGGCGCGCGACGCCGTCCTCGATCGCGCGCACGCGCGTCGTGCACACGCCGTCGAGGCGCTTCGTCGCGAGGTCCGGCCGCAGTTCGAGATCGATGTGGAGGACGTCGACGACTTTGTCGGGTCCGTACTGCGGTCGCGCGCCCGGCAGCGCGAAGGGACGATGCTCGCTCACGAAGCGCGCTCATTGTGGGCCGTGATCGGCGCCGCCTCTTCCCAGCGCAGAATGCGGATCGCGTTCGGGCGCGGGTCCTCGCACCAGGTGAGGAAGTAGGTGCGCGCGGGGACCGTGTGGCCGGTCGGATCGGTGTACGAGTACTCGAGGCTCGGACCCGGCTTGACCGAACCGCACGCCATTGCGAGCCGCTGCTGAAAGTCGGGACGGCCGCCCTTGTCCTCGGCGTGCCCGGGCCGCGGCACGAGCGGCTCCTTGTCGACGAACAGGATGCGCCGCGGGTGCATCTCGGCGTCGTACCAGTGGCGCGCCTCCTGCCCTTGGTGCGCGTAGCCGATCACGACCGGCGGAATCCCCGCCTCGTAGTCCATCTGCGAGGAGAAGCCGTAACCGTCGGTGACGACGACCGCGTCGTTCGCGTCGGCCATGCGGCGCACGTCCTGCGCGAGCGGCCAGTACGTGAAGATCTCGAACGGCCCGGTGTTGCGCAGGCTCGACCCGGTGGCGCGGAACTGCTCGTAGAGCGGCCCCGGAAACGCGGCGGCGGCGAACAGGAACGGGATCAGCACCGCCGCGGGCACCGCGCCGGCCGTCGCCCATAGCACGCGCGCACGGTGCGAGAGCGCCTCGAACGCAAGCCCCATCCCGACGCACAGCGAGACGTACGGCCCGAAGATCCAGTGCAGCTCGATTCGCTCGTGGAAGTTCAGCAGCAGCAGCAGCACCGCCAGCGGGATCGCGGTCCAGCCGATCAGCGCGTTGCGCGGGCGCACCAGCACCAGCAGCGCGGCGATCCACAGCCCCGGCGAGTACGCGCCGGCGTTCGCGACGAGGTAGACCAGCGGGCGGATCAGCAGCGGCTGCGACTCGTGCCGCTGCTGGAACGCGAAGACGAAGGTGATCCACTCGTGCGTCGCGTTCCACGCGACGAACGGCGCATAGAGAACGGCCGCGATCGCGAAGGAAAGCCCGAGCCCCTGGCGCCACAGCGCGCGGCGCGACGGCGTCAGCGCCCACGCAACGATCCCGGCGACCAGCGCGAACGCGAACATCTTCGAGAGCAGCGCGAAGGCGAGCGCGAGCCCGAGCAGGACGAAGTCGGCGCGCGCGCGCGTCTGCGACGTGCGCACGGCGAGGTAGAGGCAGAGCGCCCAACCTGCCATCAGCGGACCGTCGGGCGTCGCGATGACGAAGCCGACCGAGAGCATCGGCGCGAGCGTCATCGCGAGCGCGGTGACCATACCGGCGCGCTCGTCGCCGGTGAGCCGCTTCGCGGCGGCGGCCGCGGCGAGCGTCGCGACGACCCCGCACAAGAGGAAGCCGAGCCGAATCAGGATCGGGTTCTCGGTCGACCACGAGAACGGCGCGA
>JAFAMK010000342.1 GCA_019233415.1 Vulcanimicrobiota bacterium | reverse complement strand
GTGCTCACGATCGGCATGGACGGATTTCTGACGGAGTATCTGCGCGGCGGCGGCCGACCGTTCGCGATTGCGGCGCTGGACGCGGGCGAGTCGTACTTTCATCCGCGCACGTCGGGCGAAGACCGGCTTGCCGTCGCGACGATCGATTTGCCGCGTGTCGTGCGCGGCGTGCTCGGCGCGCAGGTGCTGCGCGAAGCGATCATGGGGCAGTCGATGGGTGGCTATGGCGCGCTGCTCGCGGCCGAGCGCGAGCCGCTGCGCTACCGTGCCGTCGCGGTCGCCGGGCCGGCGATCTTTCCGTCGTACGAGGACGAGAACCGCAGCGTCGGCGATGCGTTCGACTCCGCCGCCGACTACGCGCGCTACGACGTTCTCGCGCACGCGACCGCACTGCGCGGTCGTCCCGTCCACATCGCAGTCGGGCGGCGCGATCCGTTTCTCCCCGGCGTGCGCCGTTTCGCGCGCGCCTGCCCGACTGCCGAGGTCGTCGAAGCCGCGGGCTGTCACGACGACGGCTTCTGGCGCACCGCGGCGTCCACGATGCTCGCGTTCGTCGGCGCGCACCTCTAGCACGGCGGCCCGCGTTCCGGCAGGGACGACGGGCGCGATGGGAAACGTCCGGGCAACTCATTACCCGACACCGAGGGTAGATATGAAGCCTGGTTTTCGTATTCTCCCGGCCGCACTTGCGCTGGGGCTGTTGACCTCGACACTCGGTGGACCGCCGTCCCCGGCGCGCGCCGCCGACAGTGGCCCGATCAAGATCGCGGTCGTCACCGACATGTCCGGCGTCTACGCCGCGCTCGCCGGCCAAGGTGCGGTCGAGGCGACGAAGTTGGCGGTCGAGGACTTCGGCGGGAAGGTCCTCGGGCGATCGGTCGAGGTCGTCGCGATCGACCACCGCAACAACGGTCCGGACGCGGCGATCAAGGTGCGCGAAGCGTACGACGGCGGCGCCGACCTCGCGCTCGACCTGACGAACTCCGCCGTCGCGCTCGCCGTCGCCGCGGTGGCGAAGGAGAAGCACAAGCTCGCGATCGTCACCGGTGGTGGTTCCTCCGACCTTACGGGGGCAAATTGCGATCGGTATACATATCACTACGCCTATGACACCTATGCGCTTGCCAATTCGACCGGCTCGAACATCGCGGCCCAGGCGAGCGGTAAGAACTGGTACGCATTAGTGCCGAACTACCGATTCGGTCAGTCGATGCTCACCGACTTCACGGCCGCGATCGAACGCAAGGGCGGGAAGGTGCAGAAGGCCGACCTCTACCCGTTCGGTACGACGACCGACTTCTCGTCGTATCTGCTCGCGGCGAAGAACTCGGGCGCCCAGGTGCTCGGGCTGTTCAACGCCGGCACCGACACGGTCAACTCGATGAAACAGGCGAAGCAGTTCGGCCTCGACAAGACGATGAAGATCGCCGTCGGCCTGCTGTTCCTCAGCGACGTCGATGCGCTGCCCGACGTCTTCGCCGGCTCGCGCATCACGACGTCGTGGTACTGGAACCAGGACAAGGCTGCGCGCGCGTGGGCCGACAAGTACGCGAAGCGGATGCACGGGCTGCGCCCGACCGACATCCAGGCGTCGGACTACTCGGCGGCGTCGCAGTGGCTGAGTGCGGTCAAGGCGGTCGGGACGACCGACGCCGACAAGGTCCAGGGTTATCTCGACGGCCGCCAGTTCAACGACTTCTACGCCCGGGGCGGCGAATGGCGCGCGCGCGACCACCGCGTGATCCACGAGATGTACGTCGTCGACGTGCTCCCGAAGGACCAGGTGAAGGAGCCGCACGCGTGGTTCAAGGTCGTCCAGACGATCCCGCCGGGCCGCGCGTTCCGCCCCGAGTCGCAGTCGACGTGCAAGAAGGACTGGTAGCCTGAGCCCCGACTACCTGCTCACGCAGGCGTTCAACGGCCTCGTCAACGGGGCGTACTACGCCCTGTTGGCGCTCGGCCTGAGCGTCATCTTCGGGATGCTGCGGATCGTCAACTTCGCGCACGGCGTGATGTTCATGCTCGGTGCGTTCGTCGCGTACTACGGCGCGCAGCTCGTGCACCTGCCGTTCTACGCGGCGCTGATCGTCGCGCCCGTCGTGGTCGGGCTCTTCGGCCTGCTGATCGAGGTCGTGTTCCTGCGCCGGCTGTACGGGCTCGACCCCCTCTACGGCCTACTCTTCACGTTCGCGCTCGTGCTGATCGTGGAGGACGTGATGCGCGCCGCGGCGGGCGCACTCGGCTCGCCGTACTCGCCGCCGGACGCACTCGCCGGCGCGACGAACATCGGCTTCACCCTGTTTCCGACCTATCGGCTGTTCGTCATCGGCGTCGCGATCGTCGTCTGCGTCGTCGTCTGGTACGTGCTCGAACGCACGCCGGTCGGTGCGCGCGTCCGTGCCGCGACCGAGGCGCCGGTCCTGGTGCGTGCGCTCGGCATCGACACGCAACGGCTCATCTCGCTCACCTTCGCGGTGGGAGTCGCGCTGGCGGCGCTCGCCGGCGTCCTGGCAGCGCCGAACCAGAACGTCGAACCGACGATGGGCGACAAGATCATCATCAACACCTTCGCGATCGTCGTGATCGGCGGGCTCGGCTCGATCGGCGGCTCGATCCTGACCGGGTTCGCCCTCGGCCTGCTGCAGACGGTCGGTGCCGTGATCTTCCCGGCCTTCAACGACACGCTGATCTTCCTGCTGATGATCATCGTGCTGCTGATCCGCCCGAGCGGGCTGTTCGGCAGCCCGGCCTCGGCGAAATGACGACGGCGCTGCTCGGCACGCGCCGCGGCGCGCTCGTCGCGGCGGCGCTGCTGCTCGTCGCGCTGGTCCTGCCGAAGCTGATCTATCCGGTGCTGGCGATCGACATCATCGCCTACGCGCTGTTCGCCGTCGCGTTCGACCTGCTGCTGGGGTTCACCGGATTGCTCTCGTTCGGGCACGCGATGTTCTGGGGCGGCGCCGGCTACGTGACGACGATCCTGGTCGCGCGGATGCACCTGCCGCTCGCACTTGCCGCACTCATCGCGCTGGTGTACGCAGCGGTGCTCGCGCTGATCGTCGGCGCGATCGCGATCCGCCGCCAAGGCATCTACTTCGCGATGATCACCCTCGCGCTCGCGCAGCTGCAGTATTTCTTCGCCTACCAGCTCGGCGATTGGACCGGCGGCGAGAACGGTGTGCAGTTGACCGCCCGCGGGAACCTGCTCGGGATTCCGCTCGAGAACGACGTCGCGTTCTACTACGCGGTGCTGGTGATCGCCGCGCTCGGGACGTGGTTCGTCGTGCGCGTCGTGCGCTCGCCCTTCGGCGCGGTCCTCGGCGCGATGCGCGAGAACGAGCAGCGCGCAATCGCGCTCGGCTTCCGCGTCGACCGCTACAAGTTGGTCGCCTTCGTCCTCTCGGGAACGCTCGCGGGCCTGGCCGGCATCCTCTTCGCGGTCGGCAACCGGCTCTCGGGCCTCGACGGCGTCGACTGGCACACCAGCGGCAAGGTCGTCATGATGTCCCTGCTCGGCGGAATCGGCACGGTCTTCGGCCCGATCGTCGGCGCCGGCCTCTTCGAGTCCCTCGACTACTTCGTCTCGAAGACGATCGTCGGCGACAAAACGAACATCGTCATGGGCACGATTTTCGCCCTCTGCGTCCTGCTCTTCCGACGCGGCATCGTCGGCGAACTCCTCGCCGGCGCCCGCAAGCGCAGCAGCTAGCCGAAAAAGCCGCGGCCGCGCCGTCAGGCGCGATAATCGTGCCGACCGAGCCCGGTGCGGTACACCCATCGAACCCGAATACCAACGATGTGGTACGCCGCTGCCACCGGCCCATCGGCCTGGGTGAACGAATCGTCCGATTCCACCACGACATCGCTGTCGCGATTCGCACGAAACGACCACGTGTGCGACGTGTAGGTCGTCGTCACCGTCGGGAGCGTCGGTGCTGCGGAAAGGCCGTCCATGGCTACTGAGCAATTCGACGCCGCCAGGGCGTTCCTTCCCGCTGCCTACATCCCACCGGCGTCGGCGGCGACGGGCTGAGTCGGAGGCCGCTTGAGGCGACCGGTCTCCGTGTAGATGATTCGCTGATGCTGTAAACGATTCGATCGTAGTGCGCGCTTGAGCAGAACGTCGCAGCGCTCAAAGACGCGGGTGGTCACGCCGACCTCGACCTCGTCGCCAAGCCGAAGCTCAAGCGCAGGAATGCGGTCGATCGTGACCGACCGTGTCTTCCCGAGATTCTTTCCAGGAGTGTACGTCTCGCAAATTTCAATAGCCCGCTCGCTGCCACGCTCTTTCATCTCGCCCATCATAGTGCATGCACCGTAACGGCTACATACCTAACTAGCCAGGAGACCTTCACTCGAATCCAACCTCCTCCGCGCCGCTTACCTTCGAAATTGATGCCGATCTGACGACGGTCGCCAGGAATGACATCTTTCGTTCTGGGCGTTCCCTGGCGAACGACGCGCCAAATCGCGGCGATCGGGATCGCGTCTTCACGTGCCGCTTCTCGCGCGTGTGGCGAAACGATTGCGACGCCGATTGCCACTGCCGCCCAGATCAGCTCCAACTCCCACTGCAGAATCACGGTCGTCGTCAAATCGAACGCTTCCGCGAGACATGAAACGTCTCGCGGGTCGGTGCAAGGCATCCGCCGCCGTCGGGCATGGCGCGGCGAGCCGGTGCTCGGCGCGGAGCGGCGATGGAGAGCCCGCGACCGCTCGTGCGTCCATCCCACCGCGCACCACGAACGGCAACGGGTGTCCGGCAGGACGTCAGCGGTGGGGTGCGAGAGGAGACGGCGTGTTTTTGGAGGCGTTTCGGCGGCGGACGGGGGCTCGAGTTGACGATGCGTTTCCGTGGACCGTGCCGGCGTTGCGTGCGCTGCGTGAGGTGCGGTTTCGGGCGCCGGTGACGTTTTTGATGGGTGAGAACGGGTGTGGGAAGTCGACGTTGCTGGAGGCCATCGCTGTTGCGGTTGAGGCGCGGGCCGTCGGGGCTGAAGATATTGCGGCCGATACGACGCTGGCCGGGTCGCGGCGGTTGGCAGAGGCGTTCGAAGCGGTTGAGCGTGGCGTGCCACGCGTGCGGTCGTTCTTTCGCGCTGAAGCTGCGTTCGGTTTTACGAAGCGGATCGAGCGCGAGATGGCGGAGATCGATGCCGAGGCCGACGCGATGCTGAACGACGAGAAGGCCGGCCCGTTTCGGCGTCGGCTCGGCGCGAACATCACGCGCAGCTCGCGCAGCGTGCTCGCCTGGCGCTATGGCGACGACCCGCACGCGCGCTCGCACGGCGAAACGTTCCTCGGGATCGTGAAGGCCGAACTGCTCGAACGCGGGCTGTATCTGCTCGACGAGCCCGAGACGCCGCTCTCACCAACCCGCGTCCTCGCGCTGCTCGCGATGGTGAACGCGAGCGCCGCCGGCGGCTCGCAGTTCGTCATTGCGACGCACTCGCCGATCCTCGCCGCGCTCCCCGGCGCGTCGATTCTCGTCTTCAACGGCGACAAGCTCGTCCCGACCGCCTACGACGACCTCGAACACGTCCGCGTCACGCGCGACTTCCTCAACGCTCCGGAGCGCTTTTTGCGCTACCTCACCGGATCGGCCGCACTCGACGACGACTGAGCGTCAGACGCCGAGCAGGTCGAGGATTTCGTTTTCGCGGGCGATGACGTCGGCGTTGGCGAGGGTTTGGACGACGGTGCCGTGGTCGACGATGTGGTGGCGGTCGGCGACGCCGGTGGCGAAGCGAAGGTTCTGCTCGACGAGGAGGACGGTGATGCCGTCGGCTTTCATCGCGCGGATCAGCTCGCCGATCCGCTCGACGATCACCGGAGCGAGCCCCTCGGTCGGCTCGTCGAGCAGGATCGTGCGCGCGCCCGAGCGCAAGACGCGCGCGATCGCGAGCATCTGCTGCTCGCCGCCGGAGAGCGTCGTCCCGCCGGCGCGCGCACGCTCCTTGAGATTCGGGAAGGTGTCGAAGATGCGCTCGACGGTCCACGTCGTCGGCGCGACGATCGGCGCGAGCGTCAGGTTTTCGTAGACCGTCAGCGTCGAGAGAATGCCGCGTTCTTCCGGCACGTAGCCGACGCCGCGTTTCGCGATGCGGTCCGACGGGAGGCCGACGAGCGAGGTGCGGTCGAGCGCGATCGCGCCGTGGCGCGCGGGCACGATCCCCATGATCGTGCGCAGCGTCGTCGTCTTGCCGACGCCGTTGCGGCCGACGAGCGTCGCGACCTCGCCGGTTTCGACGGTCAGCGTCATGCCGTGCAGGATGTGCGACTCGCCGTAGTACGCGTGGACGTCGCGCAGTTCGAGCATCAGTGCGTCCCTCCGCCAAGGTACGCCGTGACGACCCGCTCGTCGCCGCGCACCTCCTCGTAGGTTCCCTCGACCAGCACCTTGCCGCGCTGCATCACGGTCACGCGGTCGCACAAGTCGGCGACGACGCGCAGGTTGTGCTCGACGAGCACGATCGTGCGTCCGGGCGCGATCCGTTTCACCAGCTCGACGGTCCGCTCGATGTCTTCCACGCCCATGCCGGCGGTCGGCTCGTCGAGCAGCAATACGCGCGGGTCCTGCGAGAGCGCGATTGCAAGTTCGAGCGAGCGCTTCTTGCCGTACGGCAGGTTCGCCGCGATCCCGTCGCGCTCGCGGTCGAGCCCGACGGCGTCGAGCGCGGCGCGCGCCGGATCGTCGAGCACCGCGGTCACCGACGGCGAAGCGAGGAGCCGCCGCGAGAGCGCGGTGCGCGCCTGCAGCGCGATCTTCACGTTGTCGAGAACGGTCAGGTGCGGGAAGACGCTGTTGATCTGGAAGCTGCGCACCATCCCCATCCGCGCGATCGCGGCCGGGTCGAGCTGCGCGATCTCGATCCCGGCGAAGCGCACGCTCCCGCGCGTCGCCGGCGCGAAGCCGGAGAGGACGTTGAAGAACGTCGTCTTCCCGGCGCCGTTCGGGCCGATGATCGCGTGGATCGTCCCCTCCGCGACGTCGAGCGAGACGCCGGCGAGTGCGGTGAAGCCCGCGTAGACTTTGACGACGTCCCGCGTCGAGAGGATCGGTTCGGCCACGGGCGGGACTTCCACCCACGATGGAGGCGACCCCGCACGCGCACGAGACGGTCCTGGAGGTCGAAGCGCCTCGGGTCAAGTTCGGGCGCGGTGCGATCGGCGAACTCGGCGCCGAGGCGGCCGCGCTCGGGCTGCGGCGCGTCGCGCTGTTCACCGACCGCCACCTGGCCGGGCTCGACTTCGTCGAGCGCGCACGCCGCTCGCTGCGCGACGCCGGGGTCGACGTCGCCGAATTCAGCGACGTGCGGATCGAACCGACCGACGCGTCGTTCCGCGCCGCCGCTGCGTTCGCCGCGGACGCGCACCCCGACGGCTACGTCTCGGTCGGCGGCGGTTCGGTCATCGACACCGCGAAGGCAGCCAACCTGTACGCGACCCACCCCGCACCGTTCGAGCGCTACGTCAACGCGCCGCTCGGCGAGGGTGCGCCGGTCCCCGGCCCGCTCGCGCCGCACATCGCCTGCCCGACGACCTCGGGCACCGGCAGCGAGTGCACGGGGATCGCGATCTTCGACTTCGTGGAGCGCGGGGTGAAGACGGGGATCGCGTCGCGGCGGCTGCGCCCGGCGCTCGGGATCGTCGACCCGGACGCGACGCGCACGCTCCCCGCCGCGGTTGTCGCGTCGAGCGGGTTCGACGTGCTGGCGCACGCGCTCGAATCGTTCACCGCGCGGCCGTACACGCAGCGCGCGCGGCCCGCGAGCCCGCTCGCGCGACCGCTCTCGCAGGGCGCGAACCCGTACAGCGACCTCGCTTGCACCGAAGCGCTGCGGCTGCTCGGCGATCACCTCGAACGCGCGGTCCACGACGCGCACGACGACGACGCGCGCGAGGCCGTGATGTACGCCGCGACGCTCGCCGGGATCGGCTTCGGAAACGCTGGCGTGCACGTCCCGCACGGGATGGCCTACGCGGTCGCCGGGCAGGTGCACGACTTCGTCCCGCCCGGTTATGGCGCCGACCACGCGATGGTCCCGCACGGCATGTCGGTGATCGTCAGC
>JAFAMK010000336.1 GCA_019233415.1 Vulcanimicrobiota bacterium | reverse complement strand
GCGTAGATTTAGACCGACTCCAGCTCGGCGGTTTCGGTGTCGTGCTGCGCGTCGAACGCGGCGCGCTTCGACTTCGCGGCGGCGTCGGCGAGCGCCGGTGCCGCAACTGGCCCGGCCTTCGCGGCGGCGAGCGCATCGATCCCCTTCTTCACCGAGCCCAGCGCGCCGCTCAGGCGCACGTCGAGGTCGGTCAGCACCTGCGCGGCGTACGCGTCGGCGCCTTCGCGCACGCGGGCAGCCTTCTGTTCGGCTTCGCGCAGGACGATCTCCGCGGTCGCGCGCGCGCGGCGCACGATCTCGTGGTCGTCGATCAGCTGCGTCTGCTGGGTCGACGCCTCGACGACGATCGCCTGCGCCTTCTCCTGCGCCTCGCGCACGAGCCGGTCGCCGTTCTTCGCGATCGTCCGCGCGCGGCCGACCTCTTCGGGAAGTGACGCGCGAAGCTTCTCGATCAGCTCGAGCAGCTTCTCCTCGCTGACGATGCGGTATCCCAGCGGCAGCACCGTACCTTGCTTGACGGACGCTTCGAGCTTGTCGATCACACGGTAGACGGACATCAGACCTCCTCGGACCTCACGGGTTCGGCGGGGCGGGCGGCGGGGCGTTTTGCCTGCATGACGGCGAGCACGGCCGGCGGGACGTACTTCGCGACGTCGGCACCCAGGTTGTAGACTTCTTTGACCAGCGTCGAGCTGACGAACGACCAGCGCGGATCGCTCGGCAGAAAGACGGTGTCGACTTCCGAGAGCGAGCGGTTCATCAGCGCGGTCGACATCTCACCCTCGAAGTCGGAGACGACGCGCAGTCCCTTGACGATCACGGTCGCGCCGACGCGGCGGATGAAGTCGGCCAAGAGGCCGCGGAAGTGCGTCACCTGGACGTTCGGCAGGTGGGCGACCGCCTCGCGGATCATCCGCTCGCGCTCGTCGAGCGTGAACAGCGGCTCGCGCTTCTGCGGGTTGACGACGACCGCGACGAGCACGGTGTCGAAGATCTTCGCCGCGCGCTCGATCACGTCCAGGTGGCCGTGCGTCATCGGGTCGAACGAGCCGGGGTAGACCGCCGAATGTCCGGGCAGCGGCACCAAACCGTTCACGCGGCCTCCTCCGTGGGGCGCAGAAACGCGAGCGCGACTTCGCCGTAGCGCTCGGTGCGCTCGACGCGCATCGCCGGATCGTCCGGCGCCGCGTCGCGCGACGCGTGCTCGTACACGACGGTCGTGGCGGCGTCGATCGCGCGCCGTGCGCGCAGCGTCCCGAATGCGGCGACCGGATACGGCTGCGCGTACGGCGGATCGGCGAAGACGAGGTCGTAGCGGCCGCCGACGGCGCGCACCGCGCGCTCGGCCGGCGCGGCGATCACCTCGACGCGGTCGGCGACGCCGAGGTCGCGCGCGGTCGCGCGCAAACCGTCCGCCGTCGGGCGGTGCTTCTCGACGAACGTCACGTGCGCCGCGCCGCGCGAGAGCGACTCGAACCCGAGCGCGCCGCTTCCTGCGAACATGTCGAGTACGCGCGCATCATCGACCCGCGTTCCGAGGATCGAAAACAATGCTTCCTTGACGCGAGCGGGTGTTGGTCGAACCGCCCGGCCGGGCGGTGAAGGAACACGCCGGCTGCGCAGCGTGCCGCCGGTGATCGTCAGCGTCCCCATGTGAGTTATGGGGCGATGGTGTTCTCCGTCAGCGACTCCAGCTCCCGCAACGACCGGACGGTGCGCGTCGGCGGCGGGAGTTCCGGTGGGTACGGCTCGCCGTCCCGGTCGACCCACACCGCGCGCAGCCCCGCGGCAAGCGCGCCGCCGGCGTCGCCGCGCGCATTGTCGCCGACGTACCATACGTCGGCGCGCGGCACGCCGAGCGCGTCGACCAGCGCGTCGAACGCGGCCTTCGCCGGCTTCACCGCGCGGATCTCATCGCTGACGAGGATCGGCAGCGTGCGCCCATCCTCGCCGAGCGCGCGCGCGATCTTCTTCTGCTGCAGCGGCGTCCACCCGTTGGTAAGGATCGCGACCGGAACGTTGCGCGCGCGCAGCGACGCGAGCAGTTCGGGCGCACCGTCGAGCGGAACGACGAACTCGTCGACGAGCGCGTAGCAGTGCGCGCGCCAGCGGTCGACGTCGGCGCCGGGTACGTCGAGCACAGCGGCGAACCGGTGCACCATTGCGTCGGCGGTCAGCGCGCCTTCGCGGAACTCGGCGAGCAGCGTGTCGAGCCGGGCGTGCCAGGTCGCGTCGTCCGGGTCGAGCGGATGCCCGAGTTCCTGCGCGTACGCGTAGAGCGCCTTGCGCTCGAGCCCATGGTCGGTGCCGAGCGTGTGGTCGAAGTCGAACCCGAACGCGATCATGCCGTCACCAACAGCGCGCGGGCCGACGCGTTTTCGTCGAGCAGGGCGCGGAGCGAACGGTGCTCGTCGTCACGCAGGTCGGGGTCGGCCGCGACGATCGCGTCGGCCGCCGCCTTCGCCTGCATGTAGAGTTCGAAGTCGTCGACGATGTTGCCGATCGTCCCCGCCTCGCCGGCCTGCGCCGTGCCGGCCAACTCGCCGGCCTTGCGCAACCGCAAATCGGCCTCGGCGATCGCGAAGCCGTCGGTCGTCTCTTCCAGAACGTGCAGCCGCTCGACCTCACCGATGTCGTCGGGCGCGACCAGTAGGCAGAACGACTCGGCGACGCCGCGGCCGACGCGCCCGCGCAGCTGGTGCAGCTGCGCGAGCCCGTAGCGGTGCGCGTCGAGCACGACCATCACCGACGCATTCGGCACGTCCACCCCAACTTCGACCACCGTCGTCGCGACGAGCACGTCGGTCTCCCCGCGTTTGAAGCGCTCCATCACCGCATCCTTCTCGCGCGGCGGCATCTTTCCGTGCAGCACGTCGACGCGCAGGTCGGGGAACACCTTCGTGCGCAGCTTCTCCGCTTCGGCGAGCGCGCTGGTCAATGCGGTCTCCGTCGCGTCGATCGCCGGCGCGACGACGTACGCCTGCCGCTGCAGCTCGACGTTCTTGCGAAGGAATGCGTAGACGTCGTGCTTGCGGCTCTCGCGGATGACGAAGGTGCGGATCGGCGTGCGGCCGGGCGGCAGCTCGTCGATGATCGAGAGGTCCATGTCGGCGTACTTCGTCTGCGCGAGCGTGCGCGGGATCGGCGTCGCGGTCATCGCG
>JAFAMK010000325.1 GCA_019233415.1 Vulcanimicrobiota bacterium | reverse complement strand
GTGGCGAGCACGCGACGCGGAGGACGCGCTCGCCGGCGCCGCGCCGGGCGACGACGCGTTTCGGCGCGCCGCCGACGCCGCGCTGAGCGGCGCGCGCACGCGTTCACACAACGCGTACAAGGTCGAGCTTGCGAAACGCGCGATCGTGCGCGCGCTGTCCACGGTGTGCGGAGGTGCGGCATGACGGGCTCGCTCATCGGCGCGCCGCTCGACCGCGTCGACGGCCACGCGAAGGTCACCGGCGCGGCGCGCTACGCTGCCGACGTGCCGGCTGCCGACCCGCTCCACGCGGTGATCGTTCAGGCGACGATCGCGCGCGGCACGATCACCGACGTCGACGAGACGGCCGCGCGCGCGGTCCCGGGCGTCGTCGAGGTGCTCACGTATCGCAACGCGCCGCGCGTCCCGGCGTTCCCGTTCGAGTTCGCCCTGCCGTTCTGCGAGGAATTGGCACCGCTGCAGGATGCGACGGTCCACTACCACGGACAGCACGTCGCGCTGGTCCTCGGTGAGACGTTCGAAGCGGCGCGCGAAGGGGCGGCGCTGCTGCGGATCAGCTACGCGCCGGCTCCCGCGGAGATCGACCTCGACACCGCGCACACGGTCACGAACCCGGACCACTTCTTCGGCAGCGCCATGCAGTACCGGCGCGGCGAGCCGGAGCGCGCGTTCGACGCGAGCGCGGTGCGGATCGACGCGACGTACACGACGCCGCTCGAAAACCACAACCCGATGGAGCCGTCGGCGACGCTCGCCGAGTGGCACGGCAACGAGCTGCTCGTCCACGATTCGACGCAGTGGGTGATGGGCACGCAGGCGTGCTACGCGAAGGCGTTCGCGCTCGACGCGACGCAGGTTCGCGTGCTCGCGCCGTACATCGGCGGCGGGTTCGGCTGCAAGGGGTTCGTCTGGGCGCACCAGACGCTCGCCGCGATGGCGGCGAAGGCGACCGGACGCCCCGTGAAGCTCGTCCTGACGCGCGAGCAGATGTTCACCTCGGTCGGGCACCGCGGCCTGACGCGCCAGCGCGTGCGGCTCGGCGCGTCGCGCGACGGCGTGTTGCAGGCAACCTTGCACGATGTGACCAGCGTGACCTCGCGCGTCGGCGCGTCCTTCTTCGAACCGTCGGTGATCGCGACGGCGATGCTCTACGGTGCGCCCGCCGTCGCGCTGACGACGCGCGTCGCGCAGCTCGACGTGCCGAGCCCGACCGCAATGCGCGCGCCGGGCGAGGCGCCGGGGACGTTCGCGCTCGGTTCGGCGCTCGACGAGGTGGCGTACGCGTGTGGGCTCGACCCACTCGACGTGCTGCGCCGCAACGAGACTGCGACCGACCTGGAAGTGGGATTGCCGTTCTCGTCGCGCAACGTGCTCGCGTGCTACGACCGCGGCGCGGAGGCGTTCGGCTGGGACCGGCGCTCGCATGCGCCGCGCTCGATGCGCGACGGGCGCGAACTGATCGGCTGGGGCGTCGCGACAGCGACCTATCCGGCGATGCGCTCGAACGGCGAGGCGCGGGTGACGATCACGCCGGACGGCACGATCGACGTCGCCAGCGCGACGCACGATCTCGGAACGGGGATGTACACGGTTCTCACGCAGATCGCGGCCGACGCGCTCGGCGCCGACCCGCGCGCGATCCGCGTACGGATCGGCGACTCGTCGCTTCCGCTCGCGCCGGTCGCAGGCGGCTCGATGAGCACGGCGTCGGTCGGCCCGGCGGTCCTCGACGCCGCGACCCGCGCGCGAGCCGAGGCGATCACCATCGCAACATCCTCGGGCGCGTCGCCACTGCACGGTCTGCACGCCGACGAGGTGGAGGTCGTTGCCGGCGTGCTGCGCGCGAAAGCCGACCCGACGCGCGCGATCGGCTACGGCGCGGTGGTGCAGCTCGGCGGATCCGGCGCGATCGAGGTGCACGCGCACGCGGCGCCGGGCGACGAGGGGGAACGCTATTCGTTCCACTCGTTCGGCGCGCAGTTCGTCGAGGTGCGCTTCGACGAGGAGATCGCGCGGCTGCGCGTGACCCGTGCGCTCGGCGTCTTCGACTGCGGACGCATCATGAACCGGAAGACCGCGCGCTCGCAGATGCTCGGCGGAATCACGTTCGGGCTTGGCATGGCGCTGCTCGAAGAGACGGTGCGCGACGAACGCTACGGCGCGGTCGTCACCAACAACCTCGCCGACTACCACCTTCCGGTCAACGCCGACGTGCCGCCGATCGAGGTCTTGTTCGTCGAGGAGCCGGACTTGCGGTTCAATCCGCTCGGTGCGCGCGGCGTCGGCGAGATCGGGATCACCGGCGTCGCCGCGGCGATTGCGAACGCGGTCTACCACGCGACCGGCGTGCGTGTGCGCGACCTGCCGATCGTTCCCGAGAAGCTCCTCACGCCGGCGCTCGCCGCGGTCTGACCCGTGGCGTGCAGTTGACGCACGTGCGAACGGTCGTCCTCGCGGGCGGCCGTTCGCAGCGGATGGGCTTCGACAAGCTCGTGGCGCCGTTCGACGGCGTCCCGCTCGCGCGTCGCGTCGCCCTCGGACTCGCCGAACTGGAACCGCTGTTCGTCGCGACGCCCGCCGTCGCCGACGTCGTCTCGGACGTGCACGGCGTGCACCTCATCGCGACGAAACCGACCGCCGGACCGGCCGAGACGCTCGCGATCGCCCACGCCGCGATCCCGCACGTCGTGCACCTCGCCGTCATCGCGGCCGATCTGCCGTTCCTCGACGCGGCGCGCGTGCGCGCGTTCGTCGAGCGCGCGCCGGAGGATGCGGACTTGTCGTGGCCGCTCGTGTGGGGGACGCCGGGTCACCCCGTCATCTGGTCGCCGAAGGCGCGCGCGCGCATCCCCGAGCTGCACGCCGGCCAGCCGCCGATGCGCGTGCGCGACGATCCCGCGCTCCGCGCGGTCGCCGTGGCGACGGCCGACGACGCGTACGTCCTGGACGTCGACACGCCGTCGGCCTGGGCCTGCGCGGAGGAACGCGCTACGCGAGCGCGTCGCTGAACGGTAAGCTGCGAATCCGCTTTCCGGTCGCCTTGAAGATCGCGTTCCCGACCGCCGGCGCGATCGGTGGCGTGCCGAGCTCGCCGATCCCGGTCGGTTTCGCCGTGCTCTTCACGAGGTGGGTCTCGATCGCCGGCGCGTCCTTCATGCGCAGCACCGTGTAGTCGTAGAAGTTGTTCTGGTCGACCTTGCCGTCGGTGAACGTGATCTTTGCGGTCAGTGCCATCGCAAGCCCGTAGTTGATCGCGCCTTCGAGCTGCGCCGCGACGAGGTCGGGGTGGACGACGACCCCGCAGTCGGCGGCGATCACCGCGCGGTGCACCTTCAGGTCCTTGCCGCTGACCGTCACCTCGGCGACGAGCGCGGCGAGGCTGCCGCCCCAGTTGCAGAACGCCATGCCTTGCGATGCGCCCGGCGTGCGCGGATGGCCCCAGTTCGCCTTCTGCGCGGCGAGCCGCAGGACGTTGCGCTCGCGCGCTGCCGTCGGCTTGAGCAGCGCGAGGCGGAACGCGAGCGGGTCTTTTCCGGCCGCGTGGGCCAGCTCGTCGATGAACGACTCGCCGACGAACGCGTTCCAGTTCGCGTTCGGCGCGCGCATGAAGCCGACCGGGACGCCGGGCTCGAAGTCGGCGTACGTCGTGCGCGCGCTCGCGAACGCGTAGGCATCCGGCGTGACCGAGTCGAGCGACGAGAAGTCGAGCCCGTTCTTGAACAGCGGGGGCGCCCAGCGCTTGAGGATCGACGGCGAGGCGACGCGGTGCTCCCACGCGAGCACGTTGCCGTTCGCGCCGACCACGCCGCGCATGACGTTGACGCTCATCGGGCGGTAGAAGTCGCGCTTGATGTCGTCCTCGCGCCGCCACGTCATCTTCACGGGGCGCTTCACGGCCTTGGAAATCTGCACGACCTCGCCGACGTAGTCGGCGTCCAGCCGCCGGCCGAAGCCGCCGCCGAGGAACGTCGTGTGAACCTTGACCTTGTCGGCGGGCAGCCCGGTGATCTGCATCGCGGCGGTCTGCGCGCGCGTCTGCACCTGCGTCGGCGCCCAGACCTCGCACGAGTCCTCGCGCACGTCGGCGGTCGCGCCGATCGGCTCCATCGGCGCGTGCGCGAGGAACGGCCCGCGGTAAACCGCTTCGACGACCGTGCCGCGTGCACGATCGACGTCGCCGTGCTGCCCGGCGATTGCGGCGGTCTTGCCGCGCGCGAGCCGTTCCGCCTCGGCGAACATCG
>JAFAMK010000242.1 GCA_019233415.1 Vulcanimicrobiota bacterium | reverse complement strand
CCCGGCGATCGCCATCGTCGGGTTCGTCATCACCGTGTAGAGATAGTCGACGAGCGCCTTGAAGCGCGGTTCCTTGCGGTCGTGCGGGCGGGGTAGGTCGATCGGGACCTCGCCGCGGACGCGGCCCGGGTTCGCGCCGAGCACCAGCACGCGGTCGGCGAGGAAAACGGCCTCGTCGATGTTGTGCGTCACCATGACGATGCTCTTGGCCGGGAAGTTGCCGGCGTTCCACAGGTCGTCGATCTCGCCGCGGAGATTCTCCGCCGTCAACACGTCGAGCGCGCTGAACGGCTCGTCGAGGAACAGCACCTTCGGCTCGACGACGAGCGCGCGCGCGAAGCCCACGCGCTGCTTCATCCCGCCGGACAGTTCCTTCGGGTACGCGCTCTCGAAGCCGTCGAGCCCGACGAGGTCGATCGCCTTCAGCGCGCGCTTCGTGCGCTCGACGCGGCCGACGTCGCGCGCTTCGAGCCCGAGTTCGACGTTGCCGAGAACCGTCAGCCACGGCAGCAGCGCGAAGGACTGAAAGACCATCGCGACGTCGGGGTTCGGCCCGCGCAGCGGTTGGCCGCTGCTGCGAATCTCGCCCGAGGTCGCCGGAATCAATCCGGCCATGATGCGCAGCAGCGTGCTCTTCCCGCTTCCGCTGCGGCCGAGCAGCGCGACGACCTCACCCGGCGCGACCGTGACGTCGACGCCGTCGAGGACGGTGAAGTTGCCCTTGCCTTCGGGCGCGGGGAACGCCTTGCAGCATTGCGAGACGTTGATCAGGCTTTCGGTGGTCACAGGTGATACCGGCTTTCCGCGAGCGCGTAGAGACGCCGCCAGAAAAGGCGGTTGACGCCGACGACGTAGATGCTCATCATTCCGACCCCGAGCGTGATGCGGGCCCAGTCCCCCTTCCCGGTCGCGTCGGCGATGTACGAGCCGAGCCCGGTCGCGGTGAGCGTCGTGGCTCCCCACGAGACGACTTCGGAGACGATGCTCGCGTTCCACGCACCGCCGCTCGCCGTGATGCCGCCCGTCACCCACGGTGAGAAGATCCCCGGGATGATCAGGCGCTTCCAGCGGTCCCAGCCGTGCAGACCGAGATCATCGACCATCTCGCGCAGGTCGGTCGGGATGCTCGCCGCGCCCGCGATCGAGTTGAAGAGGATGTACCACTGCGCGCCGAGCCCCATCAGCACGACGCTGCCGTAGTTGATCGGGACATGAAACCTGATGAAGACGAGCGTAGCGTACGGGAAAATGATGTTGGCCGGGAACGACGCGAGGAACTGTGCGATGGGCTGGACGCGTCGCGCGAGCGTCGGATTGAACCCGATCGCGACGCCGATCGGCGTCCAGATCACCGTCCCGATGATGAGTAGGATGATGACGCGCACGAGCGTTGCCAAGCCGAGCCCGGCGACCTTGACGACTTCGCCGAACCCGACGTTCGCGAGTACGAATCGCGTCCCGGCGACGAAGACGGCCACGACGATCGCGACCAGGAGCACGTTGTACGCGACCTCGGCGGCGATGACGCGCTTGCGGCCTGGGATGCGCGGTATCTTCACCCGTGTCGCCGACGAGAGCAGGCCCGTGAGCGCGTCGCCGAACGGCGTCCAGGCGCGGCCGATCGCGCGCGGGAGCCGCGAGGCGCGCAGGAGGTCGTAGAGCCACGACTGCGGCGCCTCTGCCGACGCGCTCTGCTCGAGGCGGAAGCGATCGCTCCACGCGACGATCGGGCGCCAGAAGAGCTGATCGACGAGGACGATCACGACGGCCATCGCGAGCACCGACCAGCCTAGGGCGGCAAGGTTTTGCTCCTTCACTGCCTGCGCGACGTACGAGCCGATTCCCGGCAGCGTGTACGACTGGTTGAGGACGCTGATCGCCTCGCTCGCTGCGACGAAGAACCAGCCGCCGCCGAAGCTCATCATCGCGTTCCAGACCAGGCCGATCATTCCAGCCGGAACTTCCAACTGCACGAAGCGCTGCCACGGCGAGAGCCCGTACGCGACCGTCGCTTCGGAGAGGTCGACCGGCAGCGTGCGCAACGACTGGTAGAACGAGAACGCCATGTTCCACGCCTGCGACGTGAAGATCGCGAAGATCGACGCCGCCTCGAGCCCAAGCAGACTGCCCGGGAAGAGCGCGATGAAGCCGGTGATCGTGATGGAGAGAAATCCCAGCACGGGAACCGACTGCAGGATGTCGAGCAGCGGGATCAGCACGCGTTCCGCGTGCCGGCTGCGCGCCGCCGCGTAGCCGTACACGAACGTGAACACGAGGGACGCCGCCAGCGCGATGAACATGCGCAATGTCGAGCGCCCGGCGTAGTACGGCAAGTTCCGCGGGTCGAGACTGACCGACGGGACTTCCTTCGGCGGTACGAATGCGACGAACGCGCCCGACCCGACCTTCGCGATGACGGCCAGCACGAAGAGGGCCCCGACGATGACGGCGAGGTCCGACAGTCCGAACGAAAGACGCCTCAGCGTCCCGGGCGACGGCAGGGAGGTCTGCATGACCCCCGGCTATTGGCGCGGGTTGAACAGCGAGCCGAGGACGTTCCCGATGTTGCTCGTGCCGCCGGCTTGTTGCGCGCCTTCGAGCTGCGGCTCGTGATAGGTCATCGACTGCAGCCCCAGGCGGCCGGGTCCGGTGAAACGGTTCATCATCAGCGAGGCGCCCCCGACGAATGCGCCGAGCGCGCCGAGCAATCCACCGCCGCCGCCCGACTGCAGCACGGTCACCGTGTCCATCTGGACCGATGCGTCCTTCCACAGCCACGCGCCGGGTTCGACGTCGATCTGCTCGCCGGGCGCGAGGATCTTCTCGAAGACGTTCCCGTAGCCGTGGAGCAGCAGCAGACCTTCCTCGTTCGTCGCGGAGAAGCGGTCGATGAACAGCCCCGTGCGCGAGAACAGCACGTTCGCGAGCCCCTGCTGCCAGTAGAAATCGTAGTTGACGGCCTGCGTCGCGAGCAGAAACTGATGCTCGCGCACGTCGACGATCTGGCCCGGCTGCAGGCGCAGCGCGACGATCTGTCCCGGTGCCTCACGCGACATCGCGACGTTCCCCGGCCCTTGCGCGGTCGAGATGAAAATTTGCAGCCCGGCGAACACGCGCTTCGCCGCGTTTTTCAGCCCCATGAAGCCGAGCCGCACCTGCGGCTGCTTCCAGAGCAGGATGTGGTGTTCGAAGTAGACGCTCGTGCGCGGGCCCAGCTCGACGTCGACGACCGGAACCAGCTCGCCCTCGATCCGCACCGTCGTGTCGCCGACGCGGATCGGCTCCTTCGGGTTATCGCGCTCGGCGACCGGTTCGCTGTAGGTGCCGACCGTCACCGGCTGGGGCGCCGGCGCGCCGCAGCTCGGGCAGAAGCGGGCCCCGTCGGGGATCTGGTTCTGGCAGCTCGGGCAGGTCATGCGGCCGACCGTTCGCCGCGGCGGGCGCGGAGCCTACACGCAGGCGCGCGCTGTGGCGGCCGTCCGCCCGACCGCGATCAGCCCGATCCCGCCGCACACGGAGACGATCGCGAGTGCGACCATCAGCGCGACGTCGCCGCTGGACGGGCCCGCATCGACGACGATCGGGAAGCTCTGCGTCGTCTCTTGGCCGGTCGCCGTGCTCGTCGCGATCGCGAGCGACCACGTCCCGATGCTGGCGAACTGCGCGCTCCCCGCGAAAACGTCGCCGCCGATCCGCGCGAGCGGGATGCGCAAATTCGTTCCGTCCGGCGCGACGCCGAGCAAAACTGCGCTTCGCGCGTTGCGCGCGGTGACGCGCACGTCGATCAGTCCGGCCTGCGCGTACTTCGCCTGGTGCTGGACCCGCGGGCCGCTGTCGAGGACGTCGACCGCGAGCGCCTGCGCACCGACGGCTCCGCTCATCGACGAGGCAACGCCGGGTACGGCAAGCAGCAGGGCTAGAACGGCGATCCGCAACACAGGCCCTGTGTACCCGCTTTCGCTGGGTGTCCCATGTGACCTGAGCCGCGAAGCGATTAGAAGATGAAGAAAACCCCGGGCCACCAGCGTTTTTCGGTCTTCCACGCCTCGGCGAGCGACGAGGTGGGGCGGCGCGCGTGGCACCAGGCATACGCCGATGTCTTCCGCGGCTTCGGCTCCGTCCTCGACGTCGGCTGCGGAACCGGCGTCTTCCTCGACCTCTTGCGTGAGCGCGGAATCGAGCGGCTCCTCGGCGTCGACCGCGACCCCGAGATGGTCGAGGAAACGCGCGTGCGCGGCCACGAGGCGCGCGTCCTCGACGCACGCACGGGCGTGCCGTCGCTCGCGGAGCGCTTCGACGGCGTGCACCTCTCGTTCGTCATCGAGACGATGGATGGTGAAGAAGGGATTGCCGCGCTGCGCGACTGCGTGCGCGTGCTGCGACCCGACGGCCTACTCGTCGTGCGCACGCTCAACCCGCGCAACGCCGCGGTGCGCGACGGCGGCTTCTGGCAAGAACCGTGGGCGAAACGCCCGTGGCCGCTCGAAACGCTGCACGTCGTGCTGACCGATCTCGGCCTGCGCATCGTCGGCGCCGGCAACGAACCCGACGGCTGGCAGCACGTCTACATCCTCGGCCGCGCACCGGCCGCGCCGCCGGCGCACGCCGAACGCGTCGCGGTCGCGTTTCAAGGCGAGTTCTTCGCGTACAACTCGATGGCGGTCGTCAACCGCGAGCTGGCGCGCGCGCTGATCGCGCACGACGGCGTCGCGCCGGCAATCGTCCCCGACGAACCGGCACCGGAACCGTCGGTCGCGGCCGATCCGCGTTTCGCCGCGCTGCGCGAGCGCGCGCTGCGTGGCGTCCCCCCCTGCGACGTCCTGATCCGCCAGTCGAACGGCGGCGCCGACTTCCGCCGCGTCGACGGCGCGCGCGCGATCGTGCAAATCCTGCCGTGGGAATACGGAACGCTCCCGCAGTCGTGGGTCGACGGACTGCACGCCGGCGGCGCCGACGAAGTCTGGACGCCGACCGACTACTGCCGCACGATGTTCCTCGACGCCGGCATTCCACCCGAACGCGTCGCCGTCGTGCCGAACGGCATCGACCCCGACGCGTTCTCCCCCGACACCCCGCTCGACTCGTACCCGCTCGCGACACGCAAAACGTGCAAGTTCGTCTACGTCGGCGGCGCGCTCCCGCGCAAAGGCGTCGACGTACTCCTCGCCGCTTACCGCCGCGCCTTCACCCGCGACGACGACGTCGCACTGGTCCTAAAACTCTTCGGAACACGCTCGTTCTACCAACTCGAAGACGGCGGCGCGATGCTGCGCAAGTTCGCCGACGACCCACGCGCTCCAGAACTCGTCGTCATCGACGAAGAACTGACCGATGCGGACATCGTGCGGCTCTACCGCACCTGCGACGCGCTCGCATTCCCGTACCGCGGCGAAGGCTTCGGTCTCCCGATGCTCGAGGCACTCGCCTGCGGCCTTCCGGTGATCGCCACCGCCGGCGGCGCCGCCGACGCCTTCCTCGACGACACCGTCGCCTACCGCATCCCATCCCGCCGCGTCCCCCTACGCGGAACAATGCGCGGCGAATTGTTGGCCGGCGAAGGCTGGTGGCTCGAACCAGACGTCGAGGTGCTCGCCGCCACGCTGCGCCACGTCGCAACACATCCCGGCGAAGCACGCGCAAAAGCCCTCGTCGGCTCACAACGCGCACGGCGCGACTGGACGTGGGACCGCGCCGCAGCAATCGCAGCGGAGCGACTTCGCGCCTTGATCGCCCGAAGCTGAGCGAACCGATGTTGCTCTCGGACATGACGGCGGAGCTTGGTGACGTGGTGTACCGCCACGAACGTGCGCATCGTGGCGAAGGGTGGCAGGCCGCCGAAGCGACGCCGGAGCACTGCTTCACGGTCGTCGCTTGGGACTGCAACGGCAGCTTCGATGCGATCAAACACGCGCTGGAGCTCGCTGAAGTATCGCCAACACCGGAGGGCGATCGCGTAGCAACGATCCTGACACGCTACTTCGCGGTCGCATGCTGCACGGCGCAAAACACGTCGGGCACAAGCGATGCCTGGAAGTACGCGAACCGCTGCTTCCGGCATAGAGTTCAGTCGTAGGCAAATCGTCGCTGCTCAGTCTTCACGGTCGCGGAGCCGGTTGAACGCACGCTGCGACTTCGTGAGCGACTTCCAGCGGCGTCTCGTCTCTGCGTGGAGTGCGGGGTCGTCGCGCCGATCGAGGTAGGCGAGTTCGGCTCGGAGGGTTTGCCAGCGGGTTAGGCGCGTTGGGTCGATTTCTTCGGCTACGGCGCAGTTTGGTTCGCCGGCGTGGGCGCAGTTGCGGAAGCGGCAGCGTTGTGCGGCTTCGGCGATGTCCGCGAAGGTTTCGTTGAGGGCGTCGTCGTCGGCCCAGGGGGCGAAGGCGCGCATGCCGGGCGTGTCGATGAGCCATGCGTTGTCGGGGAGCGCGACGAGTTCGCGGCGGGTTGACGTGTGGCGGCCGCGGCCGTCGGATGCGCGGATGTCGCCGATTGCGAAGTGGGCTTCGCCGAGGAGGACGTTGGCGAGCGTCGATTTGCCGACGCCGGATGAGCCGACGAGCGCGGCGGTTGCGCCAGGCGGAAGATGCGCGAGGAGCGCGTCGCAGCCTGCGCCGTCGCGTGCGGCGACGGTGAGGACCGGTGCGTCGCCGGCGACTGCGACGAGTTCGGCGACCAGCGCGGCGAGGTCGTCGGCGAGGTCGCGTTTGTTGAGGACGATAACGGGTTGAATGCCGCCGGTGTGGATCGCGAGCAGGTACCGCTCGACGCGGCGTGGGGAGAAGTCGCGTCCCGGTGCGGTGACGACGAAGACGACGTCGAGGTTTGCTGCGATTGGTTGCGGTGCGCCGCCGGCGCGCGCTCGCGCGAGCGTGCTGCGGCGTGCAACAAGCGCGACGATGCGGTCGTCATCGTCCGCGATGACGACGTCGCCGACGATCGGACGTACGATGGCGGCGGTCAGGATCAGGGAGCGCTCGTGGCCGTTCGGGTCGAGCGCAATGAAACGCGAACCGTGATCGCTTGCGATCCGGTAGGTGATTTCCACGGTTGTCGTGCCTTTCGATCGGTGCTGGTGGTTCGATCGGGTCGGCGCGACGGCGGCGGCGTCTAGCTCAGGTGGAGCGTGCGCGCGAAATGAGGACCGTCGCGCCGGTGCGCGCGGAGACGATGATGGTCATCGGCGGTCCTCCGTGGTGGAAAGGGTGGTTGAGTAGCACGGTATCATGGCGCGGCGCTCCGGCGCAACCGCGCTACGCTCGGTGTCAGATGTAGCGCGCGACGGCCATACAGATTACGGCGATGCCGAGGAGCACGAGGACGGTCGTTGCGACGGTGCTGGTGCGGCGGGCGGCGGCTGCGGCGTCTTCGCCGGGGGCGGGTGGGCCGTTGCGGCGGAGGACGGTTCCGCCGAGGATTCCGGCGGCGATCGCGGCGAGGGCGCCGATGGTGAACGTCAGGCCGGTTGGGGCGAGGATCCAGCTCGGGTGGAAGCCCTGGGAGTCGACGCCGTACATCGCCAGACCCGAGAGCATCGTCAGGCCCGAGGCGGGGCCGATCGCGATCGGAATGCGGGGGCCGAGGCGTTCCATGAAACGGCCGCCGGCTTCGCCGCTGCGGGCGACCGCCGGGATGACGAAGGCGATGAGGAAGAAGGTCGTTCCGACCCAGGCGGCGCCGGAGAGGATGTGGATTGCTCGTAGGATCGCGAAGCCGGCCATGCGCCACCTCGATTTTGGATAGACAGTATGATAAAATACAGCCTAGCCCGATGTGGCGCCGCTGTCAACCGTCCTGAATGAGCCCTCGCCCATACAAGAGCACGACCCGCCGAGCGGCCGCCGATCAGACGCGCGCCCGCATCATCGCGGCCGGCCGCGAGCTGCTCGCGGCGGACGACGACGTGCTGGTGTTCAGCCTCGACGCTGTTGCCAAGCGCGCCGGCGTCGTGCGGATGACCGTGTACTATCAGTTCGCGTCAAAGGCGGGGTTGCTCGAAGCGCTGTTCGACGACTTTGCCGCGCACGGCGGGATCGCGAAGATGGTCCCCCTCGCGTTCGAAGCTGCCGGCGATGCGGGTGCGGCGCTCGACGCGTTCGTCACCGCGTTCGCGGCGTTCTACGACAGTGACCGGCTTGGTATTCGGCGCGTGAACGCGCTCGCGATGCTCGACGCAGAGGTCGGGCGGGCGCTGGCGGCGCGCACCGTTCGCCGGCGCAACGCCGCGGAGGTGCTGCTGGCGCGAATCGCGGCGGCAGATCCGCACGCGCTCGCACTCGCTCAGCCGGCCGCCGTGGAATTGCTCGACGCGCTGACGCGCTTCGACCTGTTCGACGGGCTCGCCGGCGAAGAACGGCGCATCGCCGACGTCGCGCCGGTCGTTCAGCGCGTCGTGCGCGCGTCGCTGCTCAACCCAGCTCGATCTGCCGGCGAACCACGTGCGTGAGCCCGAGCGCCGGGATCGCGAGCGTCATCGTCGCGTCGAGCGCGTCGTCGTCGCGCAGCCGGCCGTCGTCGAGCGCGTCGCGGACCGCTTTTTCGATCTCGCGCTGCGACGTAACGCCGACCTCCTTGAGGAACTTGCGGAGTGCGAGGTTGAACGCGTCCTCGTCCATCGGTTGATTCTCCCTTCGCGCGAGCGCGGTTCGTAGCGCTCGAAGGAGGCGCCTTTCGAGGCGACCGGCGAAGCTCCGCGGGCGGCCGCGACGGCCGCATTTCCACGGGGGTGAAATCATGACGAACGATCGGTTCGACGACCTCGACCTGCGCGAGGAACCCGCTTCGACGACGTTGCGCGCCCAGGCGCCCGGGTGGTCGTTCCAGACGCTCGGCTGCAATAAGACGGCGAACTGCACGAACGGGTGCTGTCCGCCGAGCTGGGACGCCTGCGCCTGACGCGGTAGCGCTCGGCCGTCGCTGAGCGCCTGATCCAGGGAACCGGCGGTCGAGCCGGCCGCCGTCGGCGGGAAGGTTTTCGCCCTTCCGCGCAGTAACGGAAATTCTGATTATCGTCATACTTGGCGGCGCGGAAGAAGCCCGCCGGAAAGGACGACCGTGGCCGGGAAAGCCCGTCGGGTCTACGAGCGCGCCGCATTCGCCTCGAGCGATCCGGCGATCGCGCGGTTCGCGCAGTTCCTCGACCTGCGCCGCATGAGCCCGCGCACGTCGGTGGCGTACCAGCGCGACCTCGAAAGCTTCGGGTCGTTTCTGACGGCGCGCGCCGCCGGCGACGACGACCTCGACCGCCATCGCCAGCCCCCGTACGACGGGCTCGAACCGGCCACGACCGCCGACGTCCTGGCCTACGTCCAGCGCCTCAACGGCTCACGGGCCTACGCGCCGCGCTCGCTGCGTCGGAAAATCTCCGCGCTGCGGACGTTCTACAAGTTCCTGAAGTTCGACGGCCGGCGGCCCGACAATCCGGCTACCGACATTCCGAGCCCGAAGATCGGCAAGCCGCTCCCGAAGGCGCTGACCGAGGCCGACGTCGACCGGCTCCTGGGCGTCCGGCTCGCCGGGCTGACCGAGGCCCAGCGACTGCGCGACCGGGCGATCCTGGAGTGCCTGTATTCCAGCGGGATTCGGCGCTCCGAGCTGCTCGGGCTCGACGTCCACGACGTCGACCTCGACGGGCGCACGATGCGCGTCGTCGGCGGCAAGGGGAACAAGGACCGAACCGTGCCGCTTACCCGCGCCGCGGCCGAGGCGATGCGCGCCTACCTCGGGGTGCGGCCGCGTACGCCGGGCACGGCGTTCTTCATCGGGCGCGGCGGCGCGCGGCTCAGCGAGTCGGCGCTCTACAAGATCGTCCGCACGTACCTCGGGATCGCCGGGCTCGAAGGCCATGCGTCACCGCATACGATGCGCCACACGATGGCGACGCATCTGTACGAGAACGGCGCCGACTTGCTCGTCATCAAGGAAATCCTCGGCCACGAGAGCCTCGCGACGACGCAGGTCTACACGAAGGTCGCGCGGCGCCGCGTGCTCGAGCAGTTCGACGCCGCGCACCCGCGCGACAAGCGCTAGCCGCGGGTCGCCTCGCGCGCTTTCATCAGCGCGGTGAGCGTCTCGTTGTACGGCGTCGGGACGGCGGCGCGGCGGCCGGCGGCGACCACCGCGCCGTTGATGAAGTCGACCTCGGTCGGCGCGCCCGCGCGCAGGTCGTAGAGCATCGAGTTGTCCAACTCCGCGGTCTGCTCGACGATCGTGCGCACGTACGACCACGGATCGCTGAACGGCAGCGGGATGCGCATCGCGTTCGCGACCGTCGCCGCTTCCTGCGCGAGCGAGCGCGCGACGTCGCCGGCATGCTCGTCGCGCAGCACGACGCCGTTCGGCGCTTCGAGCAGTGCGGCGACCGGGTTGATCGCCGCGTTCGCGATCAGCTTGCCCCACAGGTGCGGGCGAATGTCGTAGGCCGCGCTGGCGTGGAACCCCGCGTCCACCAGCAGCCGCACGACGCGATTGACCAGTTCGGGTGAGGCGCCCGCGCTGCCGAGGACCGTCGCGCCTTCGCCCAGCCGGCGCACGTCGGCCGGCCCGACCGTCAGCGCCGACTCGGTCGTCGCCCCGATCACGAGTGAGATCGTCCCGCCCAGCGAGGTCTTGATCGCCTCTTCGTTTCCGAGGCCGTTCTGCAGCGAGACGATCGCCGTCGCCGGGCTCAGTTCGCCGGCGAACGGGCGCAGCGCGCGCAGCGTGTCGGTCGCGCGCACGAACACGAACAGCACCTGCACGCCGTACAAGTCGCGCGACTCGCTCGTCGCCTGCGCCGGACGCGCCTCGCCGTCGACCCGCACGCCTTCGCGCGCGATCGTCTCGACGACGTCGCGCTTGCGGTCCAACAACATCACGTCGTTCGCAGCCGCGAGCCGCTGCCCGAACAGCGTCCCCAGCGCGCCCGAACCGACAATCCCGATTTTCACGCCATCATCACCAAAGTGCCGTCTTCCGCTTCTTCTTCACCATCAGCCCGATCAAGAGTACCCCCGCGCTGAACCCACCGATGTGGGCGAAATACGCGACGCCGCCCTGCGACTCCGCCGCGCGCGCACTGACCGTGTCGAAGCCGCTCAAGAACTGAGCGGCCGCCCAAAGGCCGATGACAACGATCGCCGGCAGCCGCAGGAACACCGGCGCGAACGGAAACTCGACCAGGTAGGCGCCCATGACGCCCGCGATCGCCCCCGATGCGCCGATCGTGGGTACCTGGCTGTCGCTCGCGACCGCGACCACCGCGACGCCGCCGACGATACCACATATCAAGTAGAAGGCGAGAAAGCGCAGGTGCCCGCAGACGTTCTCGACCGCCGGTCCGCAGACGAACAGGAACAGCAGGTTGAAAACGATGTGCGACACGCCGCCGTGCACGAACATCGAGGTGATGATCGTCAGCGGCGGAAACGGCGGCGAGGGTGGTGGCAGCACGACGTCGTGCGTGATGTCGTAGGGGATCATCGCGAAGGCGTCGATGAACCGGTCGGGGTGCGGCGCGTAGGCTTCCTGGACGAAAACCCAGACGTTCAGCGCGACCAGCCCGCAGACAACCCAGGGGAAGCCGCCCGCGGCGCGCACCTAGAACTGGAACTGCAGGCCGAACGTCGTGCGGCGGCCGCTGCGCAGCACGTCGCGCTCGCCGCCGAACAGCGTCAACCCGTTGCCCAGGCCGAGGTTCGCGTACGCGTCGGTCGTCGGGTGGCGCAGGTCGTACACCCGTGCGTCGAACCCGAGGCCGAGGCCGCGGCTGAGCGCCGGCGAGTAGACCGCGCGCACGCCGAGCCGCGAGTAGAGAACGCCGCCGCCGAGCTGCAGGCCGGGGCGCACGGTCGACATCGCGGCGAAGTTCCACGTCGGCGACGGTCCGCCGATGTCGTTCGGGCCGGCGAGCAGCGAGGTCGGACCCTTCGGCAGCAGCAGGACGTTCACGTCGGTCGACGGTCCGCGGTCGCTCGTGAGCAGCGGCGAGGCGTTGGTGTTCACGCGCTGCGCGTCCAGCTCCGAGACGCGAACCTGCAGCGCGACGAGGTTCCGCACGAGCCCCGAGAGCTTGTTCTGGATTCTCGCCTGAACCACGCCGGGGGGCGGTGTGCCGCTCGGGCCGGGTGCGCCGCCCGCAGGAACGGGTTCGCCGGAGCGGTGCGGGGCAGGCGTGCCGAACGGCGCCGGCGTCGCGTTGCGGTCGACGCCGTAGACGCTCGACGTTCCGCCGAACTGCGCGAAGATCGAGTTCGCCTTCTGCGACGCGGCGTCGATGTTCGCGACGGTGTCGCGCAGCTGCGCCTGCGTCTGCGGGTTCCCGGTGACGCTGTGCAGGTCATTGGCGATCGAGGCGAAGGTCTGCGCGGTCTGCGCGATCCCTTGCGTCGTCTGCAGCAGGTTGCTGCGCAGCGCCGGATCGCCGGCGAGGGACTCGACGTGGTCGGCGGTCTTGTTCAGGTCGCGCGCCGACGCGTCGAGCGCCGCGACGATGGTGTCGAAGTGCCCGGTGTTGCGGCGCACCGCCGCATCGAGCTGGCCGGTCAGGTCGTTGATGTTCCGGCTGCCGCTCGCGAGCGCGACCTGCAGCGTGCTGGTCAGCGTGTCGATCCGCGCCGAAAGCAGCGTG
>JAFAMK010000320.1 GCA_019233415.1 Vulcanimicrobiota bacterium | reverse complement strand
GCCGCTCATCGCGTCGGGTCGCTTGTCGAGCTCGTCCTCGAGGCCGACCCGTTCGAGCAGCTCGACGACGCGCGTGCGATCCGCCGGCGTAACGCCGCGCTCGCCGATGAGAATCGACATGAGCGCGTTCTCGAGACAGCTGAATTCTGGGAGCAGATCGTGTTCCTGAAAGACGAAGCCGAGCGACGTGTTTCGGACTCCCGCGAGCTCGTCGCTCGAGAGTGCCGTAATGTCGCGGCCGGCGATTCGGACCACGCCCGCGGTCGGATGGTCGAGTGCGCCGAGCAGGTTGAGGAGCGTGGATTTTCCGCTGCCCGACTGCCCGATCACCGCGACGAATTCGCTCGGCATCACTGCCAGGTCGACGCCGTGCAGCACCGGAACGGGGACCTTCCCGAAATACGTCTTGCGCAGGCCGATCTCTTCGACGATCGCGCCGCTCACCGCAGCACCTCGACCGGATCGAGCCGCGCCGCGTGGCGAGCCGGGAGGTACGCGGCCAAGACCGTCGAGACGATCGCGCACAGCGCCGCGCCGATGATGTAATTCGGCATGAACTCGACCGGCCAGAGCTGGCTCGGCGGCCGGCCGGCAACCCATGAGCCTTTCGGAAACGTCAGCGCATACACGATCCCACATCCGATCGCCACGCCGATCACGCTGCCCAGCACGCCGATCCCCAGCCCCTCGAGGATGAAGATGCTGCGGATCTGGGCGTCGCGCGCACCGAGGGCTTTCAGGATGCCGATCTGCTTCGACTTCTGGAGCACCGACACGACCAGGATCGCCGCGATCGCGAATGCGGCGGCGCCGAGGCTGAACGCCGAGACCATGTACGCCGTCCCGGCCTGCACTTGCAGTTCGCTCAGGAAGCCGGGATATTGCTGGGTCCAGGACCGCACTTCGTAGGGCGCGAGCGGGGCGATGTGCGCCGCGGTAGCGTCCGCGGCATAGATGTCGTGCACTTTGATCACGACCGTGTTGACGCTGGTACCGAGCCCGAAGAGAGCTTCTGCGGCGCGCAGATTGACATAGGCGAACCCGGTGATGTTCAGCTCCGGGCTGTAGATGCCGGCGACGGTGAAGGTGCTGCTGTTCCCCTCGCTCGAGGTGAGCCGGATATGGTCCCCGATCGTGAGCCGCAGGTCTTCGGCGACTTGGTTGTCGATCACGATCTCGCCGGTTTGCAGGGCACGATAGTGCCCTGCAACGAGATCGTTGCTGACGTTCGAGACGCGGTCTTGCAAGACCGGATCGGTGCCGACGACGGTCACGCCGCGGGGCGTTCCGCCCTTGCTCACGAAGCCCTGACCGCTGACGGTCGGGACGGCGAACCGAACGTTGTCGATACGCCCGATCGTCGTCGCCAAGGCGGCCCAGTTGTCGATGTACTTGCGGTGCGGCGCGCGCTGCTCGATGCGGCTGGAGCTGAGCGAGCTCGACGGGATGTCGTCCGAAAGCGGGCGCGGCGGGAGATCCTGCGCGGTGATCGTAACGTGCGGGATCGAGTCGGTCAGCAGCCGCGTGTAGTACGCGCGCAGCCCAAAGACCAGCGCCGTCACGAAAACCACGATGACGACGCCGGAGGCGACCGCACTCAGCGTGAGGAGCGTCTGGCCGCCGCCCGACCGGAGGTGGCGCAACGCGACGAACAGCTCAAAGCGTCCCATTCGTCCGGTCCCATCGTGGCCGGGCGGTCTGCCCCGCAGTCACGCTCTGCGAGTCGACGACGACCGCATCGCTCTCACGCACGCCGTCGACGACCGGCACCCCGCGATCGGTCGGATCGATCGTTCGCACCGCGAGCGCGACGATGTGGCCGTCGCGCACGGCGTAGACGACCCGGTGGTCGGACGTCCCGGCGAGCGCACTCTGCGGAATCAGCAGCCGGCGCACGTGCGCGAGGACGATTACGTTGACGTTGACGGTCTGACCCGGGCGCAGCTTCGGCGCGCCGCGCGACGGCCACAGCGTCAGCGTCACCGTCCCGCGGCTCACGTCGACCGACGAGCCGATCTTCACCAGCCGTCCGGGAAAGGCACGCGTTCCCACGCCGAGCGAGAGCTCCGCGGTTTGGCCGGCCGCGAGCATCGGCAGGTTGCTCTCGTCGACGTCAGCGTGAATCTCGGTCGCAGTGCTGATAAGACGCACGACGCCTTCGGTGGTCGTGAATTGACCCGGCTGGGCACGCAGCTCGACGACAGTTCCGTCGAACGGAGCCTTGACGTAGGTGGTCGTGTTCGTCTGGCGCGCGAGCACGACGGCGGCATCAGCTTCGTCGATGCGCCGCTGCGCAACCGCGAGCTCCTGCGGACTCGCGTGCAGCACGCTCCCCAACCGCGCCGCCAGAACGTCGACGTTCGCGCGCGCCGCGTCCATGGCAGCCTGCGTCGATCGTACGACGGCTTGCGCCTGCTCGACCGTGCGCCGCTGCGCCGCGGCCCGCGCCTCGTTCGAAGCGAGCTCGGCGCGGGCGTCGTCGACGGCCGATGCGGCGACGAATCCCTGCCCGAGGAGCATCGCGGCGCGGCGATAGCGCAGCGCGCTCGCGTCGCGCTGCGCGACCGCGTCGGCCAGCCGCGACCGTTCGGCGCCGACGCCGCGCTGCGCTTGCGCGAGCATCGCGCCCTGCGCGTCGCGCTGCGCGACGGCTTGCGCCTGTGCGGCTCGAGCAGCGGCCACGTCCGCGGGCTTCGGATGCAGGAGCTGCTCGTACTGCGCCCGTGCCGTCAGCGCAGCGCTCTGTGCGTGCGCGATCTCCGCGACGTCGACCGCGTCGTCGAGCCGCGCGATCGTCTGTTCGCGCGCGACGTGTGCACCTTCACGGACGTAAAGCGCCGTTACGCGCCCCGTTGCGCTGGCGCCCGCACCGGCGTCCCACTTGCCGACGACGGTCCCAGTCGCGGCGATCGTCTGCACGATCACCATCGGTCGCGGGTGGACGACGAGGACGGCAGCCGGAATCATGCGCACCGCGAGCACCGCTCCGGCGATCACCAGCACGAACAATACGACGACGACCGCCCGCCACGGAAAGCCGCGCCGCGGCAACTGCTGCGGGGGCACGTCCCCGGCGCCCGGCCCCCGGCCTGCACCGTTTCCGGTGATCGGCAGAACGACGCTCATGTCACCGATCTCGAGCGCCGCTCGCCTCGTTCTGGCCGGCTCGTCCCTGCCTGCTCATGTGGCTCAGCGTCGCCGGGCCGTGTGAAGATTCTGTTACCGCAGCTTCTTACTTGGAGAAAATCACCCCTGAACGCCAGATCGTCGAACACCGCCGAGATCGGTCCGAACATCCGTCGGGATGTGAATATTCCGAGAAGGTCCGGATCGCGGTCGGTCGCGGACCCTTCCGAAGCGACCGCTACCGTGGCGCCATGAAGACGTTCTCGACCGTCGTCGTGGCGCTCGACGATAGCCTACCGGCACAGCGCGCCGCCGCGTTCGCGGCGGAACTCGCGAAACGCGAAGGTGCGCTGCTGCGGTGCTGCACGGCGATCGACCCGCTGACACCGCGGATCGCTCGCGCAATCCCTCTGTTGGCGTCGAACGACGCGGCGAAGCGCGGCATCGACGCCAGAGCGCAGATCGTCGAGGGCGAGCCGGTCACCGCGATCAGCGCGTATGCAGCCGCGCACGACGCGTCCGCGATCGTCGTCGGGACGCACGGGCGCCGCGGGCTCAACCGAGTCGTCCTGGGCAGCGTCGCCTGCGGTCTCCTGCGCGCGGCCTCCGTCCCCGTCTTCGTGGTCGGAGCCGAAGCACGCATCGACGGCGACGGGCCGATCGTCGCGGCAGTCGATGGCTCGGCACCGTCGGCCGCCGCACTGGCCGTGGCGACGGCGCTGGCGCAATCGGAGGCGACCACGCTCCATCTCGTCCACGTCTTCGACGATCACGATCTGGCCCGTATCCCCGAGCATCCCGGCTACGATCCGGTCGTTGCGCACGAGCGCGCGATGTCGGAAACCCGCCGCGAGCTGAACACAATCGCCGAGACCGTTCGCGCCCAGAGTCCGACGCTTACGGCGGAGATGCGGGAAGGGGACCCGGTAGCGGAAACGATCCTCGCGGCAGTTCACCTCAATGCGCGATTCATCGCCGTCGGAACGCATGCGCGAAACGCGATGGGCCGGTTTCTCTCGGGCAGCGTCGCCGAACAGCTGATTCGGGAGTCGACGGTCCCGGTGATGGTTGTGAAAGCGCCGCGCTGAGGTTGCAGCCCGAAGACGTTCGCGAGCACCTTGCGACGTCGGCCGCGGGAATCTCGACGTAGCAGATCTTGCCGTTGGTGCGTGTTGGTGCCATCGTTAGAGACCTCGTGCCATGAAGGTCGCGCAGAGCGGGATGAAGACGAACACCGAGACCTGTGCCCACAGAAACGTGCGGATGCGGCCGTACTCGGCGTCGTCGAGGGCGACCGAGCCGTCCGCCGCGGCGCGCGAAGCCCATCGCAAGTACGCGATCGTCGGCGGGATCGAGAGCAGCGCGACGACGACGAACAGCGCCATCTTCGTCCAGAAGACGTGGTTGCCGCCGTAGAACGCGGGGCCTTTGACCCCGAGAAAGACGCGCCCGAGCCCGGTGAGGATCACGAGCCCCGCGGCGATCCCGTACCAGCGGTCGACGAGGCGCAGCCGTGCGAAGGCGACGGCGGAAAGCGACTTGCCGAACAGCAGCAGCTCGCCGACCAACATGCTCGCGAGCAGGAAGATGCACAGAAAGTGCGCGTAGGCCAGCAGCGCGTCGCTCGCCATCAGTGTTTGCCCTCGTCCCAGGCGTCGGTCTTCACGAGACGCGTTCCATCGTCATTTCAGCGACGCCGTCACCGGGACGCTGCCGATCGTGATCGCGAAGAACTCGACGATCTTGAACACGACCTTGCAGCTGATCGCCGTCGCGTTCGCGGCCGTTGCCCCCTGCGGCAGAACGGTGAAGTCGTCGACCTCCGCGCGAACCGTCGCGTTGATCACGCCGGAGTGGACGGGGAAGCTCAGCGATTCGTTGTTGTTCAGCGGCAATGTCTGCGAGAAATTCGGCGCGTTGATCTGCGCCTGGAACGCGCTCTGCGGGTCGGTGGCGGCGGGGTCGCGGAGAATCTGCACGTGGATGATCCCGGCGATCGCGTGGTCGATTCCGATCGGCTGAAACGGCATGGTGGTTCTCCCCGCAAGAAGCAACGCCGCCCCTCGGTCGAGAGGCCGCACGACGCCCGTATCCGGCCCCGGGTCGGATGCTCCCTTCCGTGGAACGGCTGTTCGCATGACCGAACGCGGGCACGTGACAACGCCGCCGGGCGCTGCGCCCTTCCCGAACGACCTCGCGCAGCGGATCGATTCCGCTCTCACCGCGCGCACGAACGGCGAACCGCCGCGCACGCGCCACCGCGACGGCAGCACGCCGCACTTCACGAACCGCCTGATCTTCGAAACCAGCCCGTACCTCGGCCAACACGCCCATAACCCGGTGAACTGGTACCCATGGGGCGATGAGGCGTTCGACGAGGCGCGCCACAGCGGCAAGCCGGTCTTCCTCTCGGTCGGCTATTCGACGTGCCACTGGTGCCACGTGATGGAAGAGGAGTCGTTCGAAGACCTCGACGTCGCGCGGCTGCTGAACGAACGCTACGTCGCGATCAAGGTCGACCGCGAAGAACGCCCCGACGTCGACACCGTCTACATGAGCGCCGTGCAAGTGCTGACGCGCCAAGGCGGATGGCCGATGAGCGTCTGGCTCGACGCGGAACGCCGTCCCTTCTACGCCGGCACCTACTTCCCACCGCACGCCTTCACGGCGATCCTGAACCAACTCGCCGACTTGTACCGCGATGACGCGCTCCGCGTCGCCGGCGCGGCGGAGTCGATCACCGGCGCAGTCCGCGCCGTGATGGCCGGCGCCGCGGGCGACGAAACGCTGCCGGGGCGCGATGTTCTCGACGCCGCTGCGCGCGTCGTCGCGCAGATCTACGACGAACACTACGGCGGGGTGCGCGGCGCGCCGAAGTTCCCGTCGAGCCTGCCGATTCGCGTGCTGCTGCGCGAGCACCGCCGCACGGGCAACGCGGCGGCGCTCGCGATGGCGGAACACACGCTCACGATGATGGCGGCTGGCGGCATGCACGACCAGCTCGCCGGCGGATTTCACCGCTACTCGACCGATGCTCGCTGGCTCGTTCCCCACTTCGAGAAGATGCTGTACGACAACGCGCTCCTCGCCGTCGCGTACGCCGAAGCGTGGCAAGTCACCGGCCGCCGCGACTTCGCCCGTATCGTCCGCACGACGCTCGACTACATCCTGCGCGAAATGACGTCGCCCGACGGCGCCTTCTACTCTGCAACCGACGCCGACTCCGAAGGCCACGAAGGCACCTTCTTCCTCTGGGACGAGCGCGAAATCCGCAGCATCCTCGGGCCACAAGCGGACCGCTTCATCGCCTACTACGGCGTCACGCCACGCGGCAACTTCGAAGACCGCAACATCCTCTTCGTCCCCGATCCCGACGAAGGCGAATGGGAAGCCCTCGCCGACGCACGCGAAACGTTGCGCCTCGCCCGCGAACAGCGCCAGCACCCCCTGCGCGACGACAAAGTCCTAACGGCTTGGAACGCGCTGGCGATCTCCGCACTCGCCGTCGGCGGCCGAGTCCTCGCCGAACCGCGCTACGTTGCGGCAGTCGCACGCGCGGCTGATTTCGCGCTGACAGAGCTTCGCCGTGATGGCCGCGTACAGCGAAGTTGGAAAGATGGTCGCACCTCTGGCCCCGGCTTCCTCGAAGACAACGCGTTTCTCACCGCCGCGCTCCTCGACACGTACGAAGCGACGTTCGACCGCCGTTGGCTGTCGGAAGCGCTCGCGCTCGCGGACGGCACGGAAGCCCTCTTCGCCGACGCAGAACGCGGCGGCTGGTACCGCACCGCGAGCGACCACGAAACGCTGGTCGCGCGCGAAAAACCGAACTACGACGGCGCCGAACCCACGGGCGCATCGGTCGCCCTGCTGAACACGCTCCGCCTGCACACGATCACCGGCGACGCACGGCGCCGGCAGACGGCGGAGCGCGCGCTGCGCGCCTACGCCCCGACATTGGCGGAACACCCGACCGCGCTTCACGAAATGCTGCTCGGGCTGGACTATCTCATCGACTCGCCGCGCGAGATCGTCCTCGTGTGGCCGGACGGCGACATAACATCGCTCGCGAGGCTAACGGAACCTCTGCGACGGCTCTTTCTGCCGAACCGCGCGCTCCTGGGCGCTGCCGAGGGCACGGGCATCGATGCGCTCGCGGCCCTCGCACCGCTTGTCGCTGGCAAGGTGGCTCTCTCCGAATCAGCCACCGCCTACGTCTGCGAACGCGGTACGTGTCGACTGCCGACAAACGACCCGTTTGTGGTGAACGAGCAACTCACCGCCGTCGCGCAACGTCAATAGTCTCACTGTCTCTTTCGCTGAACGTTGACACGTCAGGGTTTCACGAGCTTCAATGGCTCCGCCTCGACTTGATCGCCCCATTGATGCCACCCGAAGCGATAGTGCCGGGCGAACATCTCGAGCCGTGGCCCTGGTGAACAGCGCTCGATGATTCCCCACATCTCATCGGGCTTTTGTGAATGCCGCCGCTTGCGGGTGCCGAGGAGATTCACCTGTGTACGGCCAGGGTCAAGCGTCCGATTGTTTCTTCCGCGAATCCCGAAGAGCACCAGCTCGGTGACGTTCCGGAAGTAGAACCCGACGCCGCGTCCGTCGGGGCCGCCGTCCTTGCGAATCTTGTACCAGACCAGGTTCGACTTGTAGGTGTATCCCCAGCGCTTCATCGTCTCGAGGCCTTCGGCAAGGAGCGC
>JAFAMK010000269.1 GCA_019233415.1 Vulcanimicrobiota bacterium | reverse complement strand
CGTACCTTGCGGCGCGCCCTTCTCGCTGAACATCGCGAGCCTCGGTGTTGCCGACGCGTTGCCGATCGCGACCTGATTCAGCGCGCCGCTCGCGGACGCGCCGACGTACGCGATCCCTTGCGTGTTCGTCGCGGCCGTCTGCGCCGGGACCGTTCCGGGCGGCGCGCCGCCGGTGGTCGGCGCGAACGCGGTGATCCCCGCGCTTCCGCTTGCGTAGACGGCGCCGTTGTGCGGATCGTAGACGACGCCGTTTGCGCCGGCGACCGCGACCGGTGTGAACCCGGCGAGCGGCGCGCCGTTCTCGTCGAACGCGCGCACTGCGCCGAGGCCGGCGTCGGCGACGAAGATCGCGCGGTCGGTGGCGTCGTATGCCAGTGCGACGGGGTTCGTCAATCCCGCGAACGCGCCGGCCGGGAGCGGCAGGACGGCGCCGCGCGCGTCGAACCGCGCGACGGCGGGCGTGCCGCCGTTCGCGTACGCGACGTAGACGGCGCTGGTGACGTCGACGATCGTCGACGAGGTCACGGTTCCGCCGTTGGCGTCGGCGGCGGTCGCGACGAGCGCCGTCGGGTAGGTCGTCGTGTTCGGCGCGACGGCTTGTACGGTGAATTCGTTGGCCGTTCCGGCGAGCGGCGTGACGCTGACGATCCCGACCGCGCGGCCGTTCGGCGCGAGGGAGATCGCCGGCGGCGCGTCGGGCTGCACGATCACGTTGCCGTCGGCGTCGAGCGGCGCGGCGGCGAACGTGGCCGGCGCGCGGCCGACCAGCTCGTACGCGGCCGGGCTTGCACCCGCGATCGGTACGACGTTCGGCTGGTTCGGGAGCGGTCCGATCCGTACGCCGGCGACGGTTCCGATCACGGTCGCACTCAGCGCGTTGGTCGCGTTCGCGGCGATCGTCTGCGCGACGGTGACGCGGCCGAGTTCGTTCCCGACCGCAGCCGTTTCGCCGGCGCCCTGCGGCTGGTCGTAGAGCGAGATCACGAAGACGTCCGCACCGACCGGCGCGTCGATCGCGAGCGTCGACGTCCCGCCGGCGGTCTGCGGGTTGTTCGCGAACGTCACCGGCCCGGCAGGCTGTGCGTCGGGATTCACCTCGACGACGACGCCGAGCGCGGACGGCGAGATGAACGCCGGCCGCCGCACGCCGCGCACGCCGCGGTCGGGCCAGCGAATCGTGAAGCCGACCGTCGCGCGGACCGCCGTACTCGCCGGACGCTGCGCCGGGACGGCGCGCATGCCGCCGCTGCAGCCGCCGAGAATGAGCGCGCACGACGCGGCAACCGCGAGCCCTCTCGCGAATGGGACCGACCTCATTTGATGCTCCCCTGCGTGACGGTCACGCCGACGGCAAGGCTCGTGCGCTGGCCGAACGCGTCGCCGAAGGCGAGCGTGCACGTTCCGGCGCCGCGCGCGGTGAGCGTGAACGTCGCCGGTGCCGCGGCGGCGGCCGGCGCGATGCTCACCACGCCGCCGCAGGCGCTCGCGTCGGGCGTGACGGTTCCGGCGTAGCCGGGTTCGCTCGCGGTGACGGTCGTGCTCGCGCCGATCAGCGTGAGCGCGACGCTTCCCGCTGAGAGCGCGAGGGGGCCGCCGGGCGGTGCGGTCGGGGTCGGCGTCGGCGTGGCGACGGCGAACGACGACGGCGAGGGCGAGCCGCCTCCGCCGCCGCCGCATCCGCAGGCCGACGCGAGGATCGCGAGCATCACGAAGGTGCGCATTGCGAGCATCATCCTGCGCCGCTACGCGAACGAACGCGCGTCCGACTCGTTGCGGCGGCGTGAACGCCGCGAAGTTGGCCGGAAGGTACGCGCACGGCGCTCAGCCGACGGCCAGCGTCCGCGCGAGCGCGTTCGCGCGCATCAGCGAGCGGTACGTGCCGTAGCGTTCGAGCAGCAACAACGCCTCGCGCAGGTGCGCGCGCGCCTCGCCGGTGCGGCCCTGCGCGTGCGCGATCGCGGCCAGGTGTCGCGCCGCGGCGCCGCGCAGGCGGTGGTTCCCGATCCGCTCCGCGTCGAACCGCACCGCCAGCGCGACCGCGCGCGCCTCGTCGAACCGGCCGAGCTGCGCGCCGACCGCCGCGCGCAGGCAGCGCGCCTGCAGCGCGATCACGCAGCGCGGCGCGACCGCGTGTTCGGCGAGCATGGCGGCGCGCAGCGCGGCCGGCGGGTTTGCTTCGGCGCGCGCGGCGATGAGCGCGGCGGCGGCGAAGGTGCGGGCCATCGTGCGGCGCTCGAACGCACCGAACGGGCGCAGGCTGGTCGCGACGACGCTGCCGGGAC
The DNA here is from genome assembly GCA_019233415.1 of Vulcanimicrobiota bacterium. Taxonomy (GTDB): domain Bacteria; phylum Vulcanimicrobiota; class Vulcanimicrobiia; order Vulcanimicrobiales; family Vulcanimicrobiaceae; genus Vulcanimicrobium. The sequence continues at coordinate 15,397 of JAFAMK010000269.1, read as the reverse complement.
GCTCGCGTGGCGACGCCTCGCCGCCGAGCCGCTCCGCGCGAGCACCGAGCCGTGTGCGCACGTGCCCGAGCCGCGCGGCGTCGCGTTCGAGCGCGAGCAACCGCTCGCGCACCGCATCGGCCGGCGCGCGCAGCGCCGCGAGCTTCGCGTCGGCCGCGGCGAGCGCGAGCCGTTCTTTCGTGCGGACCGGCGCGAGCGTCGGAATGACCTGCGCGCCGCGGTCGAGCGCCTCGCGCGCGAGCACGGCATCGCCGGTCTCGCAGCGCTGCGTCGCGTACGCGGCACAGGCGCGGACGAACAGCGCGCGTCTGCGCTCGTCGGGCGCGCGTGCCGCGTCCCGCGCGCAGTACACGGCGGGCGGCGGCGCGCCGATCCCGCCGCAGCCACCGCCGTGCCAGCGCAGCAGCCACCCCGCGAAGTCCAGCTGTTCCTCGGCCGCCGGCAATGCCGCGGCGTCCAGCTCGCCTGAGTCCAGCACGAGCAGCGCGCGCGCCGCGTCCAGGTGCGCCGCTGCACGCTCCTGATCGGCACCGTCGGACTCGACCTCGGCAGCGAGGCAGAGCGCCTCGATGCGCCGCTCCGCGCGCGGCGCATCGCGCGCGACCGCATCGAGCGCTGCGAGCGCAAGCGGCGTCTGCGCCAGCTCGTGCAACTCGACCGCTTCAGTCAACCGCAGCGTCGCGAGGTCGGCCGACGCGACCGCCTGCGCCTCGCCGGCGTCGCCGCGTGTGAAGGCGCGTGCGAACGCCGTGTGCGCGGCGCGGCGCTCGCGGCGAAGTTGCCGCTCCGAAAGACCGAGTTCCGCTGCGACGGTCGCGAGCGGCTGGCGGTCGATCTCGCAGCGCAGCAGCGCGGCGCGCATGCGTGCCGGGTCGGGCCGTCCGCGTCCGCCGCCGCCTTCGTGTGCGCGCGCGAGCGCGCACTGTACCGCCGCGCCGATCCGTTCGAGCGCGTCCGCTGCCGCGAAGTAGTCGCGCACGAGCGGGTTGCGGCGCAGCTCGGCCGGGCGGTCGAGGTTACGCAGCAGGTGCCGCGAGGCGCAGTAGGTCGAGCGCGTCGGATCAGCGCGGGGCATCCGCGCCGATCCGAACACGCGAGAGGCAAGGTGACGACAACGCCGGCCCTCCAGCCAGCGGTGCCGCCCACACCCGCCTCGCGGTACGCTAGTACGCTACGTCAGCGCGGCGCAATACCGCACTGGCGGCGCGCTCAGCGGCGCGCCTGCGGCGGCGAGATCCCCAGCTCGCGGTAGAACGCGTTCGGGTTCATGGGGCGGCCCAGGAACGCGCGAACCGAATCGTCCGGCTCCCGCAGCCGCGCCGGCGCGAGGATGTCGTTGCGATAAGCCATTCCGGCGCTCGGGTTCGTCAGCCCCTCGGCCTTGAAGCGCGAGAACATGTCCTGCGCGTACACCTTCGACCACAGGTAACCGTAGTAGCCCGCGTCGTAGCCGCCCATCAGGTGGCCGAACGACGACTGCGGGTGCGTCCCCGCGACGAACGCGTTCGGCGTCGTCTCGGCGACCGTCGCAGCCCACACCGCCGTCGTGTCGACCGGCGGCTTCATCGTGTGGTACTTCATGTCGACCGTCGCGTAGAGAATCTGGCCGGTCGTCGCGAGCGCGTAGTGCACGTAGCGCGCCGCGATCATCTTCTGGATCAGGTCGTCGGGCAGCGGCGCGCCGGTCGTCGCCTCGGAGCTCACGCGCTTGAGGATCGCCGGGTCCCAGGCCCAGTTCTCGAGCATCTGCGAGGGTGCCTCGACGAAGTCTTGCCGGAAGCCGCCGCTGAGCGTCTCGTACGCCGGCGTCGCGAGCGTCGCCGCCATGCAGTGGCCGAACTCGTGGAAGAAAACCTCGACGTCACCCTGCGTCAGCAGCGCGGGCTTGCCGGGCGCGGGCTGCGGCCAGTTGCCGACGATCGAACTCGTGGCGAGGCGCACGGTCCCGTCGGGGAGCACGCGCCGCGCGATGATCGGGAAGTTTGCGAAGTGGTCGTACTTGCCGGGCCGCGGGAAGAGGTCGAGGTAGAAGCGTCCCAGCGGCCTCCCGCTCGCAGCGTCGGTCACGTCGTAAGCCTGCACCTGCGGCTGCCACACCGGAACGGTCGTGTTGCGCGCGAAGCGCACGCCGAGCAGCTGCTGGTAGATCGCGAACACGCTGTCGACGACGTGCTGCACGGGGAAGTACTGCTTGATCTCGTTCTGGTCGACCGCGTACTTCGTCTTGCGCAGCTGGTTCTCGTAGAACGTCTGGTCCCACTGCTCGAGCGTCGAGCCGGGGAACGACGCCGTCTTGAGCGCCGCGTCCTCGTCGCGCTCCTGGCGCGCCTTGGTGATGATCGCGGTGTCGATCTGGCCGAGGAAGCGGTCGACGCGCTGCGGCGTCCCGGCCATCTTGTCGGCGAGCACGAACGCGGCCCAGGTCGGATAGCCGAGGATGTGCGCGAGCCGGTCGCGCGTCGCGATCGCGTCTTCCAGCAGCTTCACGTTCGTTTCGCCGCCGCGGTTGTTGTACGCGATGTAGAACGCCTTGCGTGCCGACTCGTCGGTCTGGTTCTGCAGGAACGGCCCGATCGTCGACTCGTTGACCGGGACCGTGTAGCCGCCGTCGGCGGTCTTCTTGAGCGTGCCGGCGACGAAGTCGGGCGGAAGCGGCGCGGCTTGCGCGGCGGTGATCGTGATCGCCGTCTCGTCGTTGCCGAGGTTCGCCGAGAATTTGTTCTGATCGTCGGTCAGCTTCTGCTCGAGCGCGACGAACTCGCGGCGCTGCGCGTCGGGGAGCCCCGCACCGCTGCGCTTGAGCGCGACGAGCCAGAGCTGCGTGAGCTTCAGCTCCGCCGCGCCGTGCGCGGTCTTGCTCGCGTTCGCGTCGGCGAGCGCGCGGAAGAGGTCGGGCCGCGCGCTGATCTCACTCATCGCGTTCCCCGCATCGGTCGCGCACTGCAGCGAGGCCTTGCGGACCTTCGCGTCGGTCGAGACGTTGTAGAGGAAGCCCTGCGCGGCGAGGTCGTCGTTGAAGTCGGACGACGCGTTCTCCAGCGCGAGGACGACCGTGTCGAACGTGCGCCGCGAGCGGGCGCGCACGAGCGCGTCGACGTGCCGGCGCATCGCTTTGATCGCGGTCGCGCATGACGAGGTGATCTGCTGCGGCGTCAGCGACCAGTCGACCGCGAGGACGCTTGCCGCCGGCTTGGCCGGCGCCCCTTGCGGCAGGACGAGGAGCATCGCCGCCAACAGCGCGGCCCAGCTACGCGAGAATACGGAGTTCATCGTGCCCTGTACGTTCGCGGACCGGACGTGTGTTCCGTCACGAGCGGCCGAACATGTGGCCGTCCGCGGAGGGGCGGGTGAAGCGATCGGCGGAGATGGCCGTGCTATGCTCCGTCCGCTACTTCGGGCGAGCGCCGCCGTCGCGTTCGCCGCCCTGCTCGCACCGGCGGTGCCGGACGCCGCGCCGGCCCCCGGGATCGCCTACGACGAGATCGTCCGCGTCGTCGTCGGCGCGACCCCACCGCCGCCCGGCAACTTCCAGGCCGACATGAACGCGCTCAGCGTCGCCGCCGCGGCGAGTCCGACCCCGGCGCCCCGCAAGCGCGGGATCAGCCTCGGCAACATCGCCAGCGTGATCGCCGGCGGCGGCGGAGCCGGTTCGATCGCCGGTGCCGTCGCCTCCGATGCGATGGCGAACGCGGTCGACAACGCGGTGCAGCAGTCGCTCGGGGCGCAGTTCGGCGCGCTCGCCGCGGCGGCGCGCGGGTTCCTCAGCCCACACCTCATCCGCTACGCGTACTGGAACGGCTGGGAGCGGGCCGACGACGTCACCGCGCAAACCGCGACGATCCGCAAGTGCGACGCGGGCCAGGTCATCCATCTCGACCTCGCCCATAAGACGTACACGGTCTACGACCCGAACAGCGAACCGGTCCCGACCGCCCCGCCGATGCCGGCCCCGCGCCGCGGCCGTCCGGCGCCGTCGGAGCCGCAGCAGCCAGGCACGGGCGTCGCCAGCCTGACCGCGACGACCCGCGCGCTCGGCGCGCAGCGGATCGAGAGCTATCCGACCAGCGGCTTCGACTCGACGGTCACCTTCGCGATGACCCAGTCGACCGGGAGCTGCCGCGACGGGAGCGCCTCGCTCCAGGAGGTCGAGTACCTGTCCGCGCTGCCGCGGCCGACGGTCAACGCGTGCCCGATCCGGCGCCCGCCGGTCCCGACGACCGCCGGCGAGGTCGTCATGCCGTCCGCACCGAGCGGCGGCTGCCGCCCGACCTTCAGCGCGAAGCGCAGCGGCCCGACCCCGCCCTCGAACCGCCTCGCGCTCTACTCGCTGGTGACGATCTCCGGCAGCGGCGCGACCCCGGCACCGCAGCCCTCGGGCGCATCGAGCGGCCTCGGCTTCCTGACCGAACGCGGTAACCTGCGCGCGCTCGGCGCATCGGACGCCGGTCTGTTCGCAATCCCGTCCGATTTCACGAAAGCGGCGCCTTAGACGTCCGTATTCGGACCGCGGCTATAAATCTGCCTCGCCGGTCATCTCGAAGAACGGGTTCCAACCGGCGCTCCACTGGTAGTGGAGCGTCGCGTAGAACTTGTCGCTCACGTAGTCATAGACGATGCGGCTGATCAAACCCGGTCCGTTGAACTCGATGTAGGGAAAGCTGACGCCCGACGCGCGCTGCGAGTAGTTGGACCAGACGGCGATCAGCTTCGCGCGGTCGCTGCCGAGGTCGTTGAAGCGCTTCGCGATCGCCGTCTTGCGGCGCTTCAACCGCCCTGGGTGCAGGTCGCCGCCGTTTCCCGCCTCGACGATTTTTTCGGTCGAGCGATGCGTCCCGTGGAAGCTGTCGAAGAACTGCTTCGCGTACGGCGGGACCGCGACCGCCGGCAGCCAACCGGCCTTGCCGTGATGCGGCGAGCGCCCCGCAACGGGCGGAATCGCGTCGTGCAGCAGCTCCGGCAGCGTGCGCGTCGCGTCGTAGTCGACCGTGTCGAAGGCGAGAATGACGTGGTTCGCCGCGCGCACGGCGGCGATCGCGCCGCTCACCGCACCGCCGCGGCCGCCCGGCAGATTCCCCGGCGGGACTTGGTTCGGCGTCCCCTTCGCGCGCGAGACCGTCCCGTTCGCGCGCGCGGCCTCGATCATCTCGTCGAACAGCGTGCCCTTTGCGGCGGGCAGCCGGAACGAATGCTCGGCGAGCGCGGTCAGCACCGCGAGGCGGATGCGTCCCTGTTCGCCGGCAGGGATCCCGACCGCGCCGACCAGGTGCGCCGTCACGGCGTCGGCGAGCGTCGGGATGTCACGCGCCTCCAGGTTCACGCCGCCGAGCCCCGCCAGCGCGATGCGCAGCGCGTTACGGTACACGTTGTTGACGGGGGCATTGCCGCCGGGATACGCCTGCGCGGCCCCCGCGTCGGCGAAGTAGTCGCGCAGCGTTCCGCGCACGGCCGCGACGTCGATGTCCGAGTCCTTGTAGCCGGCCTCGGGATCGTCGGCCTGCGCCTCGTCGGGGTTGAAGTCGACCTTCTTCACGGTCAGCGTGCGCTGGATGACGCCGGGGCCGGGTGCGACGAGGTTCGCCAGGCGGTGTGCCCCACCGCGGGGTGTCGGCGCTGCGCGCGGGCCGGCGTGCTGCGGCGGCGCCGAGGTCGGCTCGGAGGCGGGCGGCGCAATTCGTCGCAGTGCGCGGTACACGGTGTCCCTTTTCGTCGAGCGGGCCGGACGCCGCCCGGTAACACGACCGGCCGGCCTGCCACTTGGCCCCGGGCTTCCCCAAATCCCCGCCGCCGGGTATCATAGGCGGAGCCTCGACGAGGGTTGGGCCTCGCGCAACGGTAATCCGTGAACCCCGCCAGGCCCGGAAGGGAGCAACGGTAAGCGGACGACTCCGTGTGCCGCGAACCACCTGGTCCTCGTCCTGGCCTTTCTTTTGTCATGCAGAATCTCATCACGGCCGTGCTCGCCGGCGTAGCGAGCGCGCTCATCGTGACGATCGGGTACCACCTGCTCGTCGCGTCCCCGCGTGCCCGCGCGCTCCGCGCGATCCTCGACACGCACGACGGACTGCTCGGCGGCGGCGCGACCGGCGCGACGGACCGGCTCGCCGCGCTCGAACGCGCGCGCGCCGACGCCGACGCCGCGCGAGAGGTCGAGCTGCGCCGGATCGACGCCCTCGAAAAGACCGCGCGCACGGAGATCCCGCGCGTCGGCTTCGTGCGCTACAACGCGTTCAGCGACGTCGGCTCGGACCTCTCGTACGCGCTCGCGCTGCTGAACCGCGACGGCGACGGCGTCGTGCTGAGCAGCATCTACTCGCGCGAGGATACGCGCACGTACGGCAAGTCGGTCGCGGCGTTCAAGCCCGCGCAGGACCCCTCGGACGAAGAGCTGGCGGCGATCGCCAAAGCGCGAGCGGCGTCGACGTGAACGACGCGAAGAACACGTTCCTCATCAAGATCATTCCGCCGAGCGGGTACTCGGTGTACCGGCTCGCGTTCACGCGACGCCACCTGATGCTGCTCGGCGCCGCGCTGCTGCTGGCGCTCCTCGCCGCGGCCGGCTTCCACACGTATCAGCTGCACGTCGCCGAGGCGAACGTGCGCGAGCTGCAGTCGCTGACGGCGGAGCAGCAGACGAAGCTGCAGTCGATCGACAAGCAAGCCGACGCCTTGGCGAACCAGCTGAAGGCGGTGCAGAAGGAGAACGCCGAGATCAAGCGGCTGATCGGCGCCGACCGCGGTTCGAAGAACCAGCACGCGTTCGTTGCTCCGTCCGAGGCGCCGCGCCGTGCCGACTTCGCCGCGCTGCAGGCGCGGCTGCGCAGCCTCGCGCGCGCGTCGGCGGCGACGCAGGACGACGCGAACCGTCTGCAGCGCGTCGCGATGCGCGTGCTGAACCTGCGGCGGCTCGCGTCGATCGCGCGCGAGCGGATGATCGCGTCGATTCCGTCGCTCAACCCCGTCAACGGTGCGATCGCGGCCGGCTACGGCTGGCGCACGGACCCGTGGCCGGAGTTCCACAAGGGCGTCGATTTGGCGGCCGACTACGGCGACACGGTGCGTGCGAGCGCGGCCGGCACCGTCGTCAGCGCGACGTGGGACGGCGGGTTCGGCCTCAAGGTCGACATCGACCACGGCAACGGCTACCACACCTGGTACGCGCATCTCTCGCGCGTCGCGGTCTCGGCGGGCGCGCGCGTGACGAAGGGCGAGCCGATCGCATTCGTCGGCTCGACCGGCGAGTCGACCGGACCGCACCTCCACTATCAAGTCATGTACGAGGGCAACGCGATCGACCCGCAGCCGTTCCTCAACGGGGTCCCTGCGAAGGTGCTGGCGACACTTCCCGATCCGTCGGGGGTATGAGCAGGGATGCTGCCGTGCATCGTCTGGGACGTTCTCTCCAAGCTCTTCGGTCTGTACCTGCTGCTGATGCTCGTGTACGCGGTCGTCTCGTGGATTCCGAGCCTGCGCGGGCGCTGGACGGACTACCTCGCGATGGTGATCGAACCGGTCCTCACGCCGGTGCGCCGCGTCATCCCGCCGCTCGGCGGGCTCGACCTTTCCTTTCTGGTCGTGTTCATCGTCCTGCAGTTCGTGATGCGTCTCGCCGCGGGCGAGCCGTGCAGTCCGTGACCTCGTGATCCAACGCGAATCGGACGTCGCGCCGAGCGACCCCGCTCAGGTGCGCAACTTCTGCATCATCGCGCACATCGACCACGGCAAGACGACGCTCAGCGACCGGCTGCTGGAGTTCACCAAGACCGTCGAGCAGCGCCAGATGGAAGAGCAACTGCTCGACGCGATGGACCTCGAGCGCGAGCGCGGGATCACGATCAAGATGCACCCGGTCACGCTGACCTACACGGCGCGCGACGGGCAGACGTACGAGCTGAACTTCATCGATACGCCGGGGCACGTCGACTTCTCCAGCGAGGTCTCGCGCTCGCTCGCCGCATGCGAGGGCGCGCTGCTGGTGATCGACGCGGCGCAGGGGATCGAGGCGCAGACGCTCGCCAACTACCACCTCGCGCTGGCGCAGGACCTGACGATCATCCCGGTCATCAACAAGATCGACCTGCCGGCGGCCGACGTCGAGCGCGTCAAGGGCGAGATCGAGGAGCTGCTCGTCATCGAGGGTTCCGACGCGATCCCCGCCTCGGCGAAGGAAGGGATCGGGATCGAGGAGATCCTCGAAGCGATCGTCACGCGCATTCCGCCGCCCACGGCGCGCGGCGAGAAGCTGCGCGGGCTCGTCTTCGACGCGCAGTTCGACCCGTACCGCGGCGTCGTCGCCTACGTACGCGTCGTCGACGGCGAGCTGCGCGCCGGCTCGCGCTTCATGTCGATGGCGCACCGGCGCGTCTACGAAGCGACCGAAGTCGGCGTGTTCAAGCCCGAGATGCGCAAGACGCAGAGCCTGGCGGTCGGGAACGTCGGCTACGTCATCGCGAACATCAAGTCGCTGGGCGACATCGACGTCGGCGACACGGTCACGCTCGCCGACGACCCGGCGCCGGAGCCGCTCCCCGGCTACAAGCCGATCGTCCCGATGGTCTACTGCGGGCTCTACCCGAACGAAGGCGTCGAGGTCTCCGAGCTGCGCGACGCGCTGGAGAAGCTCGCGCTCAACGACTCGGCGCTCCACTACGAACCGGAGTCGTCGATCGCGCTGGGCTTCGGCTTCCGCTGCGGGTTTCTCGGCCTCTTGCACATGGAGATCGTGCAAGAGCGGCTCGAGCGCAACTACAACCTCGACCTGATCGCGACGTCGCCGTCGGTCGTCTTTCGCGTGACGATGACCGACGGGACCGTCGAGAACATCGACAATCCCGCCAAGCTTCCGGCGCGCGACAAGATCGCGACGATGGAAGAGCCGTACGTCAAGGCGACGGTCATCACGCCGCCCGACTACGTCGGCGCGATCATGGAGCTGACCCAGAACCGCCGCGGCTCGCTCGCGAACATGGAATACTTGGTCGACGGCCGCGTGATCCTGAGCTACGAGATGCCGCTGATCGAGGTGATCATCGACTACTTCGACCAGCTCAAGAGCCGCACGAAAGGCTATGCGTCGCTCGACTACGAGCTGATCGGCTACCGCGAAGGCGACCTTGTCAAGCTGGAGATTCTGCTCAACGGCGAGCCGGTCGACGCGCTCTCGTTCATCGTCGCGCGCGAGAAGGCGCCGGTGCGCGGCCGCGCGCTGACGGAGAAGCTCAAGGAGCTGATCCCGCGCCAGATGTTCGACGTCCCGATCCAGGCCGCGATCGGCGGCAAGGTCGTGGCACGCGAGACGGTCAGCGCGATGCGCAAGAACGTGCTGGCGAAGTGCTATGGCGGCGACATCACCCGCAAGCGCAAGCTGCTGGAGAAGCAGAAGGTCGGCAAGGAGCGGATGAAGCGCGTCGGCCGCGTCGACCTGCCGCAGGAAGCCTTCATGGCCGTGCTGCGGCTCGATGAAACGTAAGACGCAGTAGGTCGGATTTCGCTGGACGAAGAGGCGCCTGGGATGAGGGTCTACGTCGCCACCACGAACTTCGGGAAGCTGCGTGAGATGGAGTCGTTGTTCGCCGAGGCCGGCTTCGAGCTGGCGTCGTTCGGCGACTACGAGGATCCGCTCGAAGGCGACGTCTCGTACGCCGACAACGCGGCGCTGAAAGCGCGCGCGCTGCACGCGCAGCTCCACCGCGCGGGCCGTCCGGCGAACGTCTTGGCGGACGACTCCGGTCTCGAAGTGTATGCGCTCGACCGCCGGCCCGGCGTCTTGACCGCGTACTACGGCGGCGCCGACCTTTCGTGGCCCGAGCGCCGCCGCAAGCTGCTGACGGAGATGGCGGAGTTCGGGGGGCACGACCGGCGCGCGCGGTTCGTCTGCGCGCTCCACTTCATCGACGCGCAAGGCCGCGAGTTCGCGACGATGGGGACGGTCGACGGCCTCATCGCGCCCGAAGAGCGCGGCGAACTCGGCTTCTCGTTCGACTCGGTCTTCCTCTACCCGCCGACCGGCCTGACCTTCGCCGAGATGGCGGCCGAGGAGAAGAACCGCATCAGCCACCGCGCGATCGCCGCCGCCGCACTCTCCGCCGCGATCTCGCGCGCCGGCGCCGGCGGGGCCTGAGAAAGACGAAGGCCCGGTCGTGCTCGGCCGGGCGCTTTCGTTTCCATGGTGCACCGCGTAGGACTCGAACCTACAACCAATTGATTAAGAGTCAACTGCTCTACCATTGAGCTAGCGGTGCAACGACAGACAGGGTACCCGGACGGAGGCCGGCTCGTCAAGAGCCGGCCCCGTCACACGGGCGAGCTGGTGCGCCCGGAGGGACTCGAACCCTCGACCAACGGATTAAAAGTCCGCTGCTCTACCGACTGAGCTACAGGCGCGCGCGTGAGGAACGGTTCGCGACGGCCCGGAGTTTCTCCGGGCCAGCGCGAGGTCGACCGGACAGACGACAGCCCCGCGCCTGGGGCGCGGGGCCGCTTGCCTGGGGTGACTGACCGGGCTCGAACCGGCGGCCTTCGGAATCACAATCCGACGCTCTAACCAACTGAGCTACAATCACCGCGGCGACTGCGAGCGATTGGACAGGCCATTGTCGTTCGCCTGCTCGGTGCGCTTGCTTCCAGTAGCCATGGATTGCGGATGTTCGTCGCCGGTGGCAATTCGCGCAGCGAACGACGCATTTCGCGATCTCCAGCGCCAGGATATGAATCCCCGTACCCTCGCTGACGAGGATGCTGATCTCTCTGCGCTTCACGCCGCGGACGTGATCGAACTCGAGAACGACCGGATCGTCTTCGCCGCAGTCGACGCACGGATGCGTGCGAAGAAAGTCTTTGATGTAGCGGCGGTTCCGCTCTCGATAGCCCTTCATCCGCACGCGCTTTCGCGCGTTGAATCGGGCTGGATCGGCGTAGTAGTAGTTCCGGCAGTAAACGCGGCGGCATTCGTTGCAGATCGAATGTCGTCTGCCGGTTCGCGCGTCGCGCAGATTGAATTCGTCTTCCGACTTTTCGAGATGGCACCGCCCGCAATGCTTCATGTCGAAAGCCTACACGGCGGGCGTGCCACGTGTATGGCAGTGTCGTGGCGGGTGACGAGACGTGGCGCGCCCGGAGGGAATCGAACCCCCATCGTTCCGCTTAGAAGGCGGATGCCTTATCCGTTAGACCACGGGCGCACGAGGCTTCGCCGACGAGGCGAAGCGGAGGGGTTGGTCGGGATGACAGGATTCGAACCTGCGACTTCTGCGTCCCAAACGCAGCGCTCTACCAAGCTGAGCTACATCCCGCAGGCCCCATCGTACCACGTGCGCAAAGACCGCATCTCGCAGTTCTTTCGTAGGACAGAGGAGGCTCTCGTTGCGCCGTCTCTTCGTTGTCGTTGCCGTTTTTGCCGCTTCGTGCCTGGCCGGGCTGCCGGCGATCGGCCGCGCCGCTCCCGCGGCGGCTCCCGGGGCCGCGCCTCCAGCGGCGTCATCGGCCCCGGCGGCCGGCGCGCTGAAGCCCGTGACGTGGGAGGCGCTGCGGGGGATCGTCTCGGTTCGTGAGCCGCAGATCGCGCCGGACGGGAAGCAGGTCGTCTACGTGCGCGGGGTCGGTGATTTCAAGGCGGACCGCGAGCGCACGGAGCTGGTTCTTCTCGACGTCGGGACCGGCGCACGGCGGGTGCTGACTCGGGAGAAGATCGCCGTCCACGCACCGCACTGGTCGCCGAGCGGTGACCGGATCGCGTACCTCGCGTCGCCGGCCGCGGGGAAGCCTCCGCAGCTCTTCGTCCTGCCGATGGCGGGTGGTGACTCGGTCCAGGTGACGACCGCCGAGACCGGGATCGCGTCGTTCTCCTGGCGACCGGACGGGAACGGCTTCGCGTACCTCGCGGCAGATGCGCCACCGAAGACGAAGGACGCGCCCGAGTCGTACGTTCCGTCGTTCCCGGTGACCGACGAGCATTTTCTGACGCGCGAACCGTCGCGCTCGGTCCACGTTTGGACGGTGGCCGCCGACGGCACGGGCGCGAAGCAGCTGACGAAGGGCGCCGCCTCGGCGTCGGGTGCGCCGCCGGAATGGATGCCGGACGGAACCGCGCTGATCGTGCACGAGCAGCCCGACGGCGTCTTCGCGCACCTCACGAAGTCGCACACGGTCGTCGTCGACGTCGCGAGCGGGATGGTACGGCCGATTCGCGCCGACGGCGAGGACGCCGGCGGCGTCCTCTCGCACGACGGGAAGCGGGTCGCGCTGTCGCTCCCGCGGCACGTAAGCGCGTACTTGCAGCACGATGTCAGCGTGCGCGATCGTTCCGACGGGCACGAAGTGCAGAGCGCGGTCGCGATCGACCGCAACGTGCGCTGGTTCCAGTTCACGCCGGACGACGGCACGCTGCTGGTCGGCACGCCCGACGGCGTGCGCGACGTGCTGTGGCGCTATCCGATGGGCGGGAAGCCGGAGCGCGTCGACCTCGGCGACGTCGACTTCGGTCAGGACGCGACGGTCGGGCGCGACGGAAGCATCGCGTTCGTCGGGCGGCGGCGCGACGATCCCGCCGAAATCTACGTGCTGCCGCCGAGCGGCGCACCGCGCAAGCTGACGAACGAGAACGCGTTCCTCGCGAACTACGCGCTCGCGCGGCGCGACCGCGTCGACTGGCAGAGCGACGACGGCACGCCGGTCAACGGTGTCCTCACGTACCCGCCGAACTTCACGCCGGGCAAGCAGTATCCGCTCATCCTCGACATTCACGGTGGCCCGGTCGCGACGTCGACGTGGGACTTCGGAACGCTCGAAGGGCAGTTGTGCCAAGTCCTCGCCACCGACGGATTCCTCGTGCTGCAGCCGAACTACCGCGGCAGCGACAACGAAGGCGACGCGTTTCTCCAAGCGATCGTCCCGCACGTCACCAGCGGCCCCGGCCGCGACAACTTGGCCGGCGTCGAAGCGCTGAAGAAGATGGGGATCGTCGACGCGTCGCGGATCGGTGTCAGCGGCTGGTCCGGCGGCGGGCTGCAAACGAGCTGGCTCGTCGGGCACGCGTCGTACTGGCGCGCCGCGGTCGCCGGCGCCGGCGTCTACGACTGGTTTCAGCAGGCCGTTCTCGCCGACATCAACGAGCAGTTCACCGAAGACTTCCTCGGCGGCGCCTCGCCGTTCACACCGCAGGGCCGCGCCGCGCTCGTCGCCGAGTCGCCGATCACCTACGCGGACGCGATCAAGACGCCGCTGCTGATCCTCAGCGACACCGGCGACCAGCGCGTCCCGATCACGCAGGCGTACGCACTCTACCACGCGCTGCACGACCGTGGGAAGACGGTGTCGTTCGTCGCGTTCCCGCGCGCGGGACACTTCCCGACCGATCCGGTCGGCCGCGAGAGCGTCTTGAAACTCTGGGCGGGCTGGTTCGAACGGTGGATGAAGTGATGCTGCGTACTCGCGCTGTGACCGCGGCGCTCGCCGCACTGCTCGCGTTCGGGGCGCTCCCGGCGATGACGCCGGCGGCATCGCTGCGCCCGCTCGAAGAACGCGACTTGCGCGCGCTCGTTTCGCTGAACGATCCCCAGATCGCGCCCGACGGCGCGCACGTCGCGCTGGTCGTGCGCCGGGCGGACTTCGCGAAGAACCGCTACGACAACACGCTCGTGCTGGTCGACACGCGCACCGGCGCGACGCGCACGCTGGTCGGTGAGCGCCGCGACGTCGACTCGGCGCGCTGGTCCCCGCGTGGCGAGCGGCTCGCGTTCGTCGCGACGCCGCCGAAGGACCCCGACGCCAAAGAAGAACCGCAGCCACAGCTCTACGTGCTGCCGATGGACGGTGGCGAGGCTGCACGCGTCACCGACTCCAAGACCGGGGTCGAAGGGTACGCGTGGCGGCCCGACGGGCGCGCCTTCGCGTACCTCGCGCGCGACGAATCGCCGGACAAGAAACGGATCGAAGCACACGACGACTGGTTCGAGATCACCGACAACGCCTGGACCTCGCGGTCGGCGCCGGTCGCGACCCATCTGTGGACCGTCGACGCCGACGGGAAGCACACGCGCCGCATCACGCACGGGACGTGGCAGCTCGATGGCGAGCCGGTGTTCACGCCGGACGGCCGCAGCGTCTACGCGACGCGCTGGCCGTCCTCGTCGACCAACCACTACCGTGCGCGGTCGCTGGTCGCCGTCGACCTCGCGAGCGCGCGCGTGCGCGAGATCGGGCACGGCGTGCACGGCGGCGACGGCGTGCGGGTCGCACCCGACGGTCGTCACCTGCTCTACGGCGCCGAAAACCCGCAGGCGTTCTCGCAGACCGACTTGTTCACCAGTGCGCTCGACGGGAGCGGCGCGCGCGACGCGAGCGTGCAGCTCGACCGCAACGTGCAGCTCGGGCTGTTCGCGCCGAACGGCGACGTGATCACCGCCGCGAACGATGTCACGCGCACGCGCTTGTTCACGATTTCGGCGGGCGGTGCGCCGCGCGCGCTCCCGCTCGGCGACGTCGAACTCGCGGGCGGTGCGAGCGTCTCGCGCGACGGCACGCTGGCGTTCGTCGGCTCGACGCCGGTCCACCCGGCGGAACTCTATGTCCTGCGCGCCGGCGCGAACGCGCCGCGCAAGCTGACGCACTACAACGACGCGGTTGCGGCGCACGCGCTGGGCGCGACGCGCACGATCACGTGGCACGGCGCGGGCGGCTTCGTCGACGACGGCGTGCTGACCGCACCGGTCAACGCGGTCGCCGGGAAGCGCTACCCGCTGATGGTGCTGATCCACGGCGGGCCGACCGCAACCTCGACCGAGTCCTTCGGCGGTCTCACGCAACTCATGGCCGCGCACGGCTGGTACGTCTTCCAGCCGAACTACCGCGGCAGCGACAACCTCGGTCACCGCTTCGCGCAGGCGACCGTTCCGTACATCACGAGCGCGCCGGGCCGCGACGTTCTCGACGGCGTCGATGCGGTCGAGAAGCTCGGGATCGTCGACACGTCGCGCATCGGCGTCTCGGGCTGGAGCGAAGGCGGGTTGCTCACGTCGTGGCTGATCGGGCACGACCATCGCTGGCGCGCCGCGATGTCGGGCGCCGCGGTGAACGACTGGATCGGCTACGGCGACATGACGGACGCGAAGGACTTCACGCCCTCGTTCATCGGGCCGTCGCCGTGGACGAGCGCGTCGATGCGCGCGCTCTACACGAGCGAGTCGCCGCTGACGTACGCGTCCGACGTGAAGACGCCGACGCTCATCATGACCGACGCCGGTGACTTCCGCGTCCCGACGCCGCTCGCGTACGAGTTCTATCACGCGGTCCGCGCGACGGGAACACCGGTCGAGATGGTCGTCATCCCGGTCAACGGCCACAACCCGTCCGACCCGCTCCACCGCGAAGAGCGCACGCACCGCTGGGTCGACTGGTTCGTGAC
>JAFAMK010000149.1 GCA_019233415.1 Vulcanimicrobiota bacterium | reverse complement strand
GGATCGTGAGGTTCGCCAGGATCTTCCGCAGCCGCCGGTACTCCTTCGACTTCCCGCGGTCGACGAGGTCCCCGGTCGCGACGACGACGTCGGGCTTCGGCTGGAGTAGGTTCAGCTGGGCGACGCAGCGTCGCAGGTAGCGCGCCGTCGGCAGCATGTGGTGGAGCAGCTTGCCCTTGGGCCGGATGTGGGTGTCCGTGATCTGGGCGATCAGCACGGCACCACTATGATACCCCACCGTGCCAGGTGCCTGGCATTCTCGCCCTTCGACAAGCTCAGGATGACGGGGATTGTCACGGTGATAGGCGGCTGATGCTCCAGGTCTCACCGTCCCGCTCGTAGGCGAGGCGGTCGTGGACGCGGTTTGGGCGGCCTTGCCAGAATTCGAAGCGGTCGGGGACGATGCGGTAGCCGCCCCAGAATGGGGGGCGCGGGACGTCGGCCGGGAAGCGGGCCTCGGCTTCCGCCATCGCGCGTTGCAGCGTGTCGCGGTCGGGGACGGGCGCGCTCTGGTGCGAGGCCCAGGCGCTCAGCCGGTGGCCGCGCGGGCGGGTCGCGAAGTATGCGTCGCTCTCGGCCTCCGTGACGCGCTCGACGGCGCCTTCGATTCGGACTTGGCGTTCGAGCGCGCCCCACCAGAACAGCAGCGCGGCGTACGGGTGCGCGGCCAGCTCGGCGCCCTTGCGGCTGTCGTAGTTCGTGAAGAACGTGAAGCCGCGTGCGTCCCAGCGGCGCAGCAGCACGATTCGCGCCGACGGCCGCCCGTTCGCGCCTGCGGTCGCGAGCGTCATCGCGTTCGGCTCGATCAGCGCCTCGCACGCGAGCGCCTCCTCGAACCATGCGCCGAACTGCGCGAACGGATCGCGCGCGGCGTGCGCGAGGTCGAACTCGCCCCGCGCGTAGTGGACACGGCGCGTTGTCACGTCGTCGTTCACGGGAACCTCCCGGCGAGCATTCCGCCCGCCAAGGCGAAAGCGAGGACGCAGCCGCCGGCGAGCGCGAGCGGGACCGTCGCGTCGACGCGCTTCTTCTCGCGTGTCGTGCTGTTCGCGAGCGCCGCGAGGCGTCCGCGCAGCGAGCCCGCGTCGTTCGCGCGCGCGTAGGCGCCGTGCGCCGACTCGGCGATCCGGCGCAGCGCGTCCTCGTCGATCGTCGCTTCTTCCGCGGTGCCGGGGACGAGCTGGCCGCTGTCGCTCGTCCCGATTCCGACCGTGTCGATCTCGATCCCGTTCAGGCCGATCTGCTGCGCGGCGGTGAGCGGGTCGACGCCGAGATTGTTCACGCCGTCGGTCACCAGCACGATCGCGCGGCGCCCCGATGGCGGAAGCTGGCGCGCCGCGGCGACGAGCGCGTCGCCGATCGCGGTCCCGCCGTTCGGCGGCGGGATGCGCCCGATCGCGTCGCGGACGGCGTCCTTGTCGTCGGTGAGCGGCTGCACGACGCCGGCGCCGCTGGCGAACGCGACGATCCCGATCCGGGTCCCATCGGGGACGGCGTCCACGAACGCGCGCGCAGCGGCGGACGCGGCTTCCGAGCGCGACGGTGCGACGTCGGTCGAGCGCATCGAGCCCGAGGTGTCGATGCACATTACGACGGCGCCGCCGCGCACGGGAAGGTTCGCGACGAAGCGCGGCCCCGCGAGCGCCGCGCCGAGCGCGACGATCCCCGCGGCGCAGGCGAGCGTGATCAGCAGCGCAGGATCGACCCGCAATTTCGTAGCGCGCTCGAAGAACGCGAGGTCGCTGTAGGCGAGCGCCGACGCGCGGCCGCGGCGCGACGCGGCGTGCGCGGCCCACAGGAACGCCGCGGCGAGTGCGACGCCGACGACGAGCCAGAGCGGATGGGCGAGGCTCACGCCGGCAGCCCGAACGCGCGCAGCAGCGAACCGCGCCCGTCGCGCTCGTCGAGGGCGCCGACGCGCCAGCCGGCGCGGCGGAAACGGTCGTGTAGATCGCGTTCGCGCGCCTGCGCCGCGTCGCGGTACCGCGCTCGTGTTCGCGCGCCGACGAAGACGCGCCGCACGCGGCCGCTCTCGGCGTCGCGCAGGCGGACGAAGCCGCGCAGCGGGAGATCGTCTCGCCACGGATCGCGCGCGAGCAGCACCGTCGCGTCGAAGCGCAGCGCCGCGCGCGCGAGCATTTCGTCTTCGGGCAGGTCGTAGCCGTCGACGACCGCGAGCAGCGAGGCGCCGCGCGGCAGGGCGCGCACTGCGATCGCGAGCGCCGAGCCGAAGCGGAACGGCTCGTTCGCGTGCACCAGCGGCGCGGCGCGGCGGTCGCGCACGACGCGCGCGTCGACGATCCGGGCGGCTTGGTCCTCGCCTTCGAGCGCGCCGAACCAGGCCCGCACCGCTTCGTCCGCGGCGTCGGTCAGCGCGCGTTTCCGGCCGACTCGCATCGAGCCGGACTCGTCCACGATCGCCGCCAGCACGAGCGCGGTCTCTTCGAGGTAAACGCGCGTCTGCAGCGCGCCGACGCGCGCGGTCGCCGCGTGGTCGATGCGGCGCGGGTCGTCGCCTTCGACGTACGCGCGCAGTTGCGAGAAGACGAAGCCGTCGCCGGGGCGCGTTCCGCGCATCGTGCCGCCGGGGCGCGGCGTCGCGCGCGCCCCCCGCAGAATAGCGGTGCGGAGCGCGTTCATGGCGCGCGCACCGAGGCGACGATCTTACGCACAACGTCCTCTGGGTCGCCGCCGGCGACCGCGATACGGTCGTCGTACGAGATGCGGTGGCGCAGCACGGCCGGGGCGAGGTCGCGCAGGTCGTCCGGCGTTGCATAGGGGCGGCCGTCGAGATAGGCGCGCGCGCGGCCGAGCGCGACGAGCGCGAGCGCGGCGCGCGGGCTCGCGCCGTGCGCGACGAGGTCGGCGCCGCGCGTCGCGCGGACGAGGTCGACCGCGTAGTCGCGGACCTTCGCGTCGACGAAGACGTCGTGTGCCTCGCGCTGCCAGCGCCGCACGTCGTCGAGGCTCGCCGCGTGCTCGCGGAGCGGCGGCTCGCCGGCGCCGAAGCGGTCGACGATCGTGCGCTCCTCGTCGAGCGAGGGATACCGGACGACGACCTTCGCGAGGAAGCGGTCGAGCTGCGCGAGCGGGAGCGGGTAGGTGCCGTCGGCGTCGTAGGGATTCATCGTCGCGAGGACGAGGAACGGGGCGGGCAGGTCGTGCGTCTGCGGGCCGATCGTCGCGCGGCGCTCCTGCATCCCTTCGAGCAGCGCGGACTGCACCTTCGCCGGTGCGCGGTTGATCTCGTCGGCGAG
>JAFAMK010000139.1 GCA_019233415.1 Vulcanimicrobiota bacterium | reverse complement strand
GTCGAGGTGTCGCGACTTCCGCTGCTCGGTCGACTCCGCCATCGTCATCGGGAGGCGTCCGCGTCACGGCCGGCGATCACCTTCACGCGATGGACGATCCGCAGCCTGCCTACGACGGTGCGACCGGAACCGCCGGCGGCGCCGCCTTCGGCGCGGCGCTGCAGCGGCTCGCGCAGGCGCGCGAGATGGACCTCGCGGCGCTCGCCGGTGCCGCCGAACTCGATCCGGCGCTGGTCGATCGCGTCGTGGCCGGCGAGGCGCGGCTCGCGGTTCCGGCCCTGGCGCGGCTGGCGCGCGCGTTGCGCCTGCGGCCGATCGCCTTCCTCCAACAGACCGACTTGCTCGGGCTCGTGACGTACGCCGCCGGGCTGGACCCGCTCTACTTCCTTCCCGACGGCCAGATCCGGCACGATGCGCGCATCTACATGCGTGAGATCAACCCGCGCCACGCCGTCCCCGAAGGGGACATGACGAAGCGCAGTCCGGCGCTCAAGGCGCTCGGCGAGGACACCGTCCTCGACGCGCTCGGCAAGCTCGAGGTCGAGCTCGCCTACCTCCTTCGCGCGGCCGTCCAGAGCACCGGCGGTACCCTCTGAGGCGGCTCCTAGGCGGTCGGTACCCCGAAAGGCGGGGTGGCTGCTCGGTGAGAACGCCCGTTCCCTTATGGAGATCGAAGGAAAGCGAATCGCCGCGCTCGTCGGTGACGGGTTCGAGGAGTCCGAGCTGATCGAGCCGCGCCGCGCGCTGGAGGAAGCGGGGGCCATCGTCACGATCGTCGGGATCGACGACCGCGCGCTGCAGAAAATCCGCGGCAAGCGCGGGCTCGACGAGGGCCAGAGCGTGAAGGCCGAGGAGCTGGTCGCCGACGTGACCGCCGACGACTTCGACGCGCTCCTGATCCCGGGCGGACAGTCGCCGGACCATATTCGCACCAACAAAGACGTGCAGCGGTTCGTGAAAGAGTTCGATCAGGCGAAGAAGCCGATGTTCGTGATCTGCCACGGCCCGCAGATCCTCATCTCGGCGCACGTCGTGCGCGGCCGCACGCTGACCGGCTACGCATCGATCGCCGACGACATCCGCAACGCCGGCGGCCTCTACCGCGACCAGCCCGTCGTCCAAGACGGCAACTGGGTCACCTCGCGCAACCCCGGCGACCTGATCCTCTTCAACCGCGCCATCATCGAAAAACTCGCCGCCCAAAACGCCCCAGTCTAAGCCGGCACCCTAGTCACGGCCACGCCCGCGCGTGATAGACGGGCGTGACCGATTTCCTGAAAACCTTCGAAGCACTCGGCGGTGCGACTGCGCGGCAGCTACTGCTCTTCGCGGCGTTGATCGTGCCTGGCTTTATCTCGCTGCGCATGTATGAGATGAGAGCCGGCGGCGAGCACCGCAAGGCGAACGAAGTCGTGGTCGACGTGGTCGTCTACAGCGCTCTGACCGACCTCGTCGCCTTGGCAGTATTCGTCGCGATCCAGCGCTTTGTGCCGGCATCCGCACGAATGACGGCGGAGGTCGTCCTCGCGCTTCCTGTGTTCGTCGTGCTCCCGGCGTTCGTAGGATCGGTTTGGTTCGACGTCCGCCGCCAACTCGCCGGAATCGGCGTCCTGGCCGATCCTGCAGCAAAGAGCCGAAGCGTCTTACCGAGCACAGACGAGCGCGACGGATACGCCGTGATCGTGACGCTCCGCACCGGTCGCCGAATCGGCGGGCGCATCGCCAACTCCGTCGACTTCCGTTTGGAGGACGACGACGTCTATCTCAATGAGGTATGGACTCTCGACGAGCAATGTGCGACGTTCATCAGCAAGGTGCCGGGTACGGCCGGGCTTTACGTGCGAAAGGCCGAGTACGAAACGATCGAATTCTTCAAGAGCGAGTCAGGAATGTCGCAAAACCCGCGAGGAGGGATGGAGTGACGATACTCGAGGATCTGATCCGGCTGGCGATGGGATGGCCACTCGAACCGACGAAGCGCGACCGCGCCGAAATGCGTTGGGAGCGACTCAAGGCGAACGTGCGCCGGATGGAAGAGGAAGAAAAGCGCGCTAAACAACGGCAGTCAGTCGAGGGTTAGGGCGTTCGGGGCGGCCGACTTTGTGGCATTCTTGCCAGCCGGTGCCGGGGTCGATTGCGACGATGTCGGCGGTGAAGTCGAAGGCGCCGGTGCCGGTGAAGAATGCGCTGCCGACGGCGTAAGCGTCGACCGGGACGTTGTCGCGTTCGAAGCGGCGGATGCGTTCGGCGTCGAAGCCGCCGCTGACGACGATGCGCACCTGGCGGAATCCTTCGGCGTCGAGGGCGTTGCGCACGTTGTGAACGAGCTGCGCGTTGACGCCGGTCGGGACGAACGTTCCCATCTGCGGGATCACGCTCGCGTCGACCAGCGTCCCTGAGGTGTCGAGCCGGACGCCCCACAGGCGGTCGCCGAGTGCGCGCGCGACCGCGAGCGACGTTCCGACGCAGTCGTTGTCGAAGTCGACCAGCGAGATCACGTTGACCGACGGGTCGATGTACTGCGCGAACTTGCGCGTCGCACGGACCGTGTCGCCGCCGTACGCGGCGATCAGCGCGTGCGGGACCGTCCCCATCCCGCGCGAACCCCACCACTCGGCGTTCGCGTCGGTCGAGACGCCGAGCGCGCCGGAGATGTACGCGGCGTAGCCGTCGCCGGTCTGCACGAGGTGGTGGTCGAAGCGTGCCGGGAAGAACAGCACGTCCTTTCCGCCGGCGGCGCCGACGATCGCCCGCGCGTTCGTCGCGATCCGCGTGCGCCGCGCGAGCACGCCGAGATATTCGGTCTCCAGATGCGCGAATAGCGCGTAGTCGCCCTCGATCGTCATCACCGTCTCGAACGGCTCGATCGCGTCGCCGTCGTAGAGCGCGCGCACGTCGAGCTGCGCCCAGCCGTCCTCCCATGAACCGCGCGCCCCGTGCCGGCCGCTGCACAGCTTGAGGATGGCCACCGCCTCGTCGATCCCGCACAACACGGCCTGTGCGCGCTGGAAGACCTGCATCCGCACGCGCGGATGGTAGCCGTCCTTCTCCAAAATCTCGCGAGCGCGGTTGAAGTAGACGTCCGAGTAGTATCCCTCGCGCATCTTCTCGACCGGCAGGTTGAGGATCGCCGGATCGAGCCGACGGCGCGCCGCACGCGACATGCGACGGCCATAGCGGAAACTGTGCCCGAACTCCTGGGGCGGGGCGGGGCGGGGCGGGGCCAGGCGCCGGAGCCGTGCTCCCGAGCGGCGAAGACGCTCCGGCGATGGCGACGCTGACCAACGGCGAGATCGCGCACCTGCTGCGCGAGATTCGCATTCTGATGGAGTTCGCCGGCGAGCCGTTCTTCAAGTTCATGGCGTACGAGCGCGCCGCGGAGACGCTGGAGAACGCGCCGGCGCTCGGCGCGGACGTCGATCTCGAACGGCTCACGGCGCTGCCGGGCGTCGGGAAAACGATCGCCGGCCGCATCGTCACGATCGCGCAAACGGGCACCGACCCGTACCTCGAGGAGCTGCGGTCGAAATATCCCTCGACGCTGGTCGAGGTGCTCGGCGTGCAGGGCGTCGGGATGAAGACCGCCCAGCAGCTGTACGAAAAGCTCGGGATCGCGTCGCTCGCCGACCTCGAACGTGCGCTCGACGAGGGTACGCTCGTCGGCTTTCCGCGGCTCGGTCCGAAGTCGATCGAGAACATCCGGCGTGGCGTGCTGTCGTACAAGGGACGCACGCGGCGCACGCCGCTCGGCGTCGCGCTGCCGCTCGCGCACGAAGTGATCGCGTACCTGCGCAAGACGACGGACGCGCAGAACCTCGCCCCGGCCGGCAGCGTGCGGCGTCAGGAGCCGACCGTCGGCGACGTCGACATCGTCTGCACGTCGGAGAACGCCGATGAAGTCGTGCGCGCGTTCACCGCGTGGGAGCGTGCCGAAGCCGTCCTCGCCGAAGGGCCGACGAAGGCCAGCATCTGGCTCGCCGGCGGCCTGCAGATCGACCTGCGCGTGCTGCCCGAGCACCTGTACGGAAACCTCCTCCAGCACTTCACCGGCTCGCGCGAACACAACATTCAGTTTCGCGAGCTGGCGGTGCGCAAGAACCTGCGGGTCAGCGAGAACGGGATCGTCGACCTGACCGACGGCCGCACCATCGTGTGTCGCACCGAAGAGGAAGTCTACGCGACGCTCGGGATGGCGTACATCCCGCCCGAGATGCGCCTAGGCGTCGGGGAGATCGACGCGGCACGCGAGGGGACGCTGCCGCGCGTCGTCGAGCTGCACGATCTGCGCGGCGACTTTCACATGCACTGCACGTATTCGGACGGGCGCGACTCGCTCGACGCGATGGTTGCCGCCTGCGCGGCGCGCGGCTACGCGTACCACGCGTTCAGCGATCATTCGTGGGGTCGTGGTCGGATCGGGCTCGATCCCGACGACCTTCGCAAGCAACGCGAAGAGGTGCACGCGCTCGGCGACCGCTACGGCATTCGCACGCTGTGCTCGGCCGAAGTCGACATTCGCGCCGACGGTTCGCTCGACTACGAGGACGCGATCCTGGCCGAGCTGGACATGGTCGTCGCCTCGGTCCACTCGGCGTTCAACCAATCCCGCGACGAGATGACGGCGCGTCTCATCCGTGCCTGCGAGAACCCGTACGTGACGATCATCGGCCACCCCACCGGCCGCAACGTCGAGACGTTCGCCGGCTACGAGTTCGACCACGACGCGGTCTTCGCGGCGGCCGCGCGAACGGGGACCGCGCTCGAGATCGACGGGCAACCGAGCCGGCTCGATCTGCCGAGTTCCGTGGCACACCGTGCGCGCGCGTTCGGCGTGACCTTCACTTGCGACTCGGACGCCCACGGCGCCGGTCAGCTCGAAAACGTCGCGTACGCGGTAGGCCAGGCGCGCCGCGCGTGGATCACTCCGGCAGAAGTTCTTAACACTCGGCCGGTCGAGGAAGTCCTTGCGTTCGTCGAGGCGAAACGTTCTCGTCTCGCCGATGTCCACCGCACCGGTTCCGCCTAGTGAGGAGCGGCGTCTTGCCGCTCTCTACGAGTTCCGCATCCTCGACACGCCCGGCGAGGGCCTTTTCGACGCGCTGACCCGCGCCGCGGCGGCGGTGTGCGAGACGCCGATGGCGTCGATCAACCTGATCGACCGCGACCGCATCTGGATCAAGTCGCGCGTCGGTTTCGACCTGCAAGACGTTTCGCGCGACGAGTCGGTCTGCGCGCACACGATCCTGCAGGACGGCGTCGTCGAACTGCGCGACTGCGCCGCCGACCCGCGCTTCGCCGACAGCTCATTCGTCGCCGGCGCCCCGCACATCCGCTTCTACGCAGGCGTCGCGCTGCGCACGAACGGTGGTCACGCGATCGGAACGTTCTCGGTCGCCGATACCGTCCCGCGCACGCTGACCGACGGACAGCGCGCGTCGCTCGCGGCGATCGCGCAGGCGGTCCTCGAAGAGTTCGAGGCGCGCCGCGCGCTGCAGCGCTCGACCGAGGCGACGCAGGAGCGGATCAGCCTGCTCTCGGCGGCGATCGAGTCGGCGCAGGACCCGATCATCATCGCCAAGCCCGGCGGTACGCCGCTCGACCCGCCGACGATCGTCTACGCGAACGACGCGTTCATCCGCATGAAGGGCGTGCCGCGCGAGGACGTGATCGATCAGCCGGTCGTGAAGTTCTTCGGCCCGAAGACCGACCAGGACCGGCTCGTCCACATGCGCGGCGAGGTGATGCACGGACGGTCCGCCCGGGTCGAGTACGTCTCGTACCGCGCCGACGGGTCGTTCTATCACACCGAAGCGTCGGCGCGCCCGCTCATCGACGAGGCGGGGAACACGACGCACTTCGTCATGGTGCAGCGCGACGTCACGGAGCAGGTGCTGCGCGGCGCGCAGCTCGCGATGCAGAACGAGCGTCTGACCGCGATCACCTCGATCGCGCGCACGCTGTTCGCGTCGCTCGAACCGACCGTGCTCGTCGAGGCGCTGCTCTCCGGCGTGCACGAGCTGGTCGACGGGCGCGCGACGCTCTTCGCGCCGCGCTCGTCGCGCGGCGGCTTCGCGGCGACGACCGACCTTGCGCTGCGCGACGACGCGCCGGCCGGCGACCCGTTCGTCGGGCTGGCCGCGCGCAGCGACGTCTGCGTGCTCGACGATCAGGGGACGCGCGCCGCGGTGCGCGTGCCGGGCTCGGGCGGCGGGACCGCGTACGTCCTGAACGTCGAGCGCGACACGCCGTTCAGCACCGCCGACGTCTTCGCGCTGGGGCTGCTCGGCCAGTACTTCGCGGTCGCGGCGCGCAACGTCGAGCTGTATCAGGAGCTGGCGAGCCGGCGCGACGCGGTCGTCGAGCTGAACCAGGTGAAGAACGACCTGATCGCGATGCTCGCGCACGACTTCAAGGGGCCGCTCACGACGATCGTCGGCTTCTCCGACGTGCTCGCCGAGGACGAGCGCTTCGACACCGAGTCGCGCCAGTATCTCGGGATGATCTCGTCGAGCGCGATGCGGCTCGCCTCGCTTGCGACCGACACGCTCGCGCTCTCGCGGCTCGAACAGAACGAGTTGACGATCGCGCTCGCCGAGGTCGACCTTGGCGCGCTGGTGCGCGACGTCGTGCGCGTCTTCACCGTGACGCGGCCGATCGAGCTGCGCATCGTCGGCAGCGAGCTGACCGTGGTCGGCGACCAGGCGCGGCTGCGCCAGGTCGTCGAGAACCTGATCGGTAATGCGATCAAGTACTCGCCGGGCGGCGAGCCGGTCGACGTCGCGCTGCGCGCGCGTGCCAACGGCGTGGAGCTGGTCGTGCGCGACCGCGGGATCGGCATCCCGTCCGGCGAGCGCGCCAAGCTGTTCGGGCGGTTCGCGCGCGCCAGCAACGCGCGCGCGCTCGGGATCGGCGGGACCGGCTTCGGTCTCTACCTGTCGCGCACCATCGTCGAGCTGCACGGCGGGACGATCGACGTGGAGTCGGTCGAAGGCCAGGGCTCGACGTTCCGTGTCGTCATCCCGGCGCGGCCGGTCGAGCGCGCGAACGCCGCGCGCCGCATCGCGCTGCTCGACGCCGACGGCGACGCGCGCTCCTACGTCGCGCACGCGCTGCGCGACGACGGCTACGCCGTCACCGTCGCGCGCACCGGCGAGGAGCTGCTGCACCAGATCGCCGAGCGCCGCTTCGACGTCGCGTTGGTCGACGCGGACCGGCTCGACGTTCCCGCCGAGGCGTTCGTCGCGCGCGCCGGGGGGACGCCGCTCGTGCGGATGGGCGTCCGCGCGCCGGCGGCGCTCGACGGCTGGGATGCCTTCCTCACCAAGCCGTTCCTGATGAAGGACCTCTACGGGGCGGTCGACGCCGCCCTGGACCGGGCCAACGGGCGCGTGTCCACCGCCCCGGCCGTTTCGGCGGAGCCGTCCTAGGACAAGCGCGAAGCGCTCCAGCGCAAGGCGGACAGGGTCTGGTGTACAAAATACCAGAACCGGAGAAGCGAAGGGGAACCGCTTGGAGACCATCGACATCATCGGCGGCGCCCCGCTCGGGCGCGCCGCCCGGCCGGCCGCTCCGGACGCGAGCGAGTCGACCCGCAAGAAGCGGCGCCGTGAGGGCAAAGGCCGCCCGGTCGACCCGGCAGCGCTCGCCGAGGTCCGCGCGCTGCTCGGCGACGCGCCGCGCCGCCGCGACCTGCTGATCGAGCACCTCCACGCGATCCAGGACCACTACCACGCGATCTCCGCCGCCCACCTGAACGCGCTGGCCGCCGAGATGCGGCTGGCGCCGGCCGAAGTCTTCGAAGTCGCGACCTTCTACCACCACTTCGACGTCGTCAAGGAAGGCGAAGCGGCGCCGCCTGCGGTCACGGTGCGCGTCTGCGACGGGCTCTCGTGCGAGCTCGCCGGCGCGCAGAATCTGCTGGGCCTGCTGCGCAACGGCGGTTACGGCGACAAGGTTCGCGTCGTCACGGCGCCGTGCGTCGGGCGCTGCGACGTGGCACCGATCGCGGTCGTGAATCAGAATCCGCTCGACCACGCGACGGTCGCCGCGGTCGATGCGGCGCTCGACGCGCACGCGTTCACCGCGCCGGTCGCGCCGTACACGACCTTCGCGCAGTACGTCGCGGGCGGCGGTTACGCGCTGCTGAAGGCGTGCGTCGCCGGCGAGCGGAGCGCCGACGACGTCATCGCGATGCTGTCGGACGCGGGACTGCGCGGGCTCGGCGGCGCGGGCTTTCCCGCCGGGCGCAAGTGGAACATCGTGCGTGCCGAGCCGGCGCCGCGCATGATGGCGGTGAACATCGACGAGGGGGAACCCGGGACGTTCAAGGACCGCTACTACCTCGAACGCGACCCGCACCGCTTCCTCGAAGGGATGCTGATCGCCGCATGGGCGGTCGGCGTCGCCGAAATCTACGTCTACTTGCGCGACGAGTACGCGGGCGTGCGGGCGATCCTCACGAACGAGCTCGCCGCGCTGCAGGCGAACCCGCCCGTTCCGCTGCCGCCGATTCAGTTGCGCCGTGGCGCGGGCGCGTACATCTGCGGCGAAGAGTCGGCGATGATCGAGTCGATCGAGGGCAAGAAGGGGATGCCGCGATTGCGGCCGCCGTACGTCGCGCAAGTCGGACTCTTCGGCCGCCCGACGCTCGAACATAACATGGAGACGCTCTTCTGGGTGCGCGAAATCGTTGAACGCGGCGCGGCGTGGTTCGCGTCGCAGGGCCGCAACGGCCGCAAGGGATTGCGGTCATTCTCCGTCAGCGGGCGCGTGCAGAAGCCCGGCGTGCACCTTGCGCCCGCGGGGATCACGATTCGCGAGCTGATCGACGAGTTCGCGGGCGGCATGCAGCCGGGGCACACGTTCTACGGCTACTTTCCCGGCGGCGCGTCGGGCGGAATTCTCCCCGCGTCGCTCGGCGATATTCCGCTCGACTTCGACACGCTGACCCCGTACGGGTGCTTCATCGGCTCCGCCGCGATCATCGTGCTTTCCGAGAAAGACAGCGCGCGCGGTGCGGCGCTCAACATGCTGCGCTTCTTCCGCGAGGAGTCGTGCGGGCAGTGCACACCGTGCCGCGTCGGGACGGCGAAGGCGGTCGCGCTGATGGAGCGCGACGCGTGGGACGAGCCGCTGCTGAACGACCTCGCCACCGTGATGACCGACGCCTCGATCTGCGGCCTCGGCCAGGCCGCCGCGAACCCGTTCCTGTCGGTCTACAAGTACTTCCCGCACGAGGTCGGTTAGCGTGGCGCAGGTGAACTTCACGCTGAACGGCACGCCGGTCGACGCGCACGACGGCGAGACGATTCTGCAGGCCGCGGACCGGCACGGGATCGAGATTCCGCGGTTGTGCTACAAGGACGGGTACCGTCCCGACGGCAACTGCCGCGTCTGCATGGTCGAGATCGAGGGCGAGCGCGTGCTGGCGCCCTCGTGCTGCCGCCGCCCGGCCGACGGGATGAAGGTCACCTCGACCAGCGCGCGCGCGACGACGTCGCAGCGGATGGTCGCGGAGCTGCTGCTCACCGACATGCCGAACCAGGGAACGTCGCCGTACACGCGCGCGTCGGAACTGGACCTGTGGGCCGAGAAGCTCGGCATCGCCGCGCCGCGCTACCCGCAGCGCCACGAGCCCGTGCCCGACCTTTCGCACCCGGCGATGTCAGTGCACCTCGACGCCTGCATCCAGTGCGGCCGCTGCGTGCGCGCGTGCCGCGAGGAGCAAGTCAACGACGTGATCGGCTACGCCTGGCGCGGCGAGCACGCGAAGATCGTCTTCGACTTCGACGACCCGATGGGCGTCAGCTCGTGCGTCGCGTGCGGCGAGTGCGTGCAGGCGTGCCCGACCGGCGCGCTCGCGCCGGCGAACGGCGTCGCGCTCGTCGAGCCCGACGCGAAGGTCGATTCCGCGTGCCCGTACTGCGGCGTCGGCTGTTTGCTGACGTACAACGTGAAGGACGGCGCGATCATCTCGGTCGAGGGCCGCGACGGTCCGTCGAACCAGAGCCGCCTGTGCGTCAAGGGCCGCTTCGGCTTCGACTACGTGCGCAATCCCACGCGCCTGACGAAGCCGATGATCCGCAAGGACGGCATGCCGAAGACGGCGGCACTGCTCGACCCGGACGACATGTGGAGCGTCTTTCGCGAGGCGACGTGGGACGAGGCGCTCGACCGTGCCGGGCTGACGCTGCGCGCGATCCGCGAGCAACACGGTCCGAAGGGACTCGCCGGCTTCGGCTCGGCGAAGGGCTCGAACGAAGAAGCGTATCTGTTCCAGAAGCTCGTGCGCACCGGCTTCGGAACGAACAACGTCGACCACTGCACGCGGCTCTGCCACGCGTCGTCGGTCGCCGCGCTGCTCGAAGACGTCGGCTCGGGCGCGGTCTCGAACCAGGTCTCGGACGTCGCGCTCGCCGACGTCGCGATCGTGATCGGCTCGAACCCGACCGTGAACCATCCCGTCGCGGCGACGTTCATGAAGAACGCGGCGAAGCACGGCACGAAGATCATCCTGATGGACCCGCGGCGCTCCGATCTCGCGCGCCACGCCACGTACTTCCTGCAGTTCAACGGTGACACCGACGTCGCACTGCTCAACGCGATGATGCACGTCATCATCGACGAGGGCCTGGCGAACGAGACGTTCATCCGCGAGCGGACCGAGAACTACGAGGCGCTCAAGGCGAACGTCGCCGACTACGCGCCCGAAAAAGTCGCCGCGGTGACGGGGATCGACGCGCAGACGGTCCGCGAGGTCGCGCGGCTCTACGCGACCGCGAAGGCGGCGATCATCTTCTGGGGGATGGGCATCTCGCAGCACGTCCACGGAACCGACAACGCGCGCTGCCTGATCTCGCTCGCGCTGCTGACGGGCCAGATCGGCCGGCCGGGGACGGGGCTGCACCCGCTGCGCGGCCAGAACAACGTGCAGGGTGCGTCCGACGTCGGGCTGATCCCGATGATGTACCCCGACTACCAGCGCGTCGACAACGAGGACGCGCGCCGCAAGTTCGAGGCGCTGTGGGGGACGGCGCTCGACCCGAAGGCCGGGCTGACGGTCACCGAGATCATGAACGCGGTGCACGACGGCGTGATCCGCGGAATGTACATCATGGGCGAGAACCCCGCCATGTCGGACCCGAACGTCGAGCACGCGCGCGAGGCGATGGCGCTGCTCGACCACCTCGTCGTGCAGGACATCTTCTTCACCGAGACGGCGAGCTACGCCGACGTGATCTTGCCGGCGTCGGCGTTTCCGGAGAAGACGGGAACCTTCACCAACACCGACCGGCGCGTGCAGCTCGGGCGCAAGGCCGTCGATCCGCCGGGCGAAGCGCGTCAGGACCTGTGGATCATTCAGGAGATCGCGCGCCGCGTCGGGCTCGACTGGAACTACGCCGGCCCGGCCGAGGTGTTCGCGGAGATTCGCGCGGCGACGCCGAGCATGGCGGGGATCACCTGGGAGCGATTGCAGGCCGAAGACTCGTGCACGTATCCGCTCGTGAACGAAGGCGATCCCGGCGAGCCGGTCATCTTCATCGAGGACTTCCCGCGCAAAGGCGGCCGCGGGTTGTTCGCGCCGGCCGCGTTCACCCGCGCCGACGAGCTGCCCGACACGTCGTACCCGTTCGTCTTCACGACGGGGCGCCAGCTCGAGCACTGGCACACCGGCTCGATGACGCGCCGCGCGAGCGTGCTCGACGCGCTCGAACCCGACCCGGTGATCAGCGTCCACCCCGACGACCTCACCGAACTCGGGATCGAACCCGGCGGCTCGATCACGCTCGAATCACGCCGCGGCAAGCTCACCGGCTACGCGCGCGCCGACGACGGCATGAAGCGCGGCGTGCTCTTCATGCCGTTCGTCTACAACGAAGCCGCCGCGAACCTGCTCACCAACGACGCAATCGACCCCTACGGAAAAATTCCGGAATTCAAATTCTGCGCCGTTCGCGCGTACAAAGGCGAAGCGGTCGCCGAAGCGATTCTCTAAGACACCGCGCCCTTCGACAAGCTCAGGATGACGGGAACTCCCTCCCCCCTCATCCTGAGCCTGTCGAAGGGCTGAGCCTGTCGAAGGGCCCTCGTCGAAGGGCGGCTACTGAAAGAGCTTTGCGACGTTCTGGATCGTGACGATCACGCCCCAGGCGAGGGGGATGCCGACCCAGACCCAGCCGAGCGTGACTTGCGTGGTTGCCGACGAGCCGGTGTTGTTCTGTGCCATCGTGCTACACCGTCCTCACGCAATCAGTTCGCCGCCCACGGTGGGCGTCGTCGGCATGTAGTGCCGGTCGGCGACCGGGCGCACCAGCCAGTTGCAGATGAAGCCGATGACGAGCAATCCTGCCATGATGTACATCGTCATGGAGTACGCGTCGGCCTTGGCGACGCCGTTCGCCAGCTCGTAATCGCGCAGCTTGTTCAAGATCAGCGGGCCTGCGACGCCGGCCGCCGACCACGCGGTGAGCAGCACGCCGTGGATCGCGCCGACTTGCACCGTTCCGAACATGTCGCGCAGGTACGCGGGGATCGTCGCGAACCCGCCGCCGTACATGCTCAGGATGATCCCGTACGCGAGCACGAACAGCACGATCGCGTGCCAGTGGCCGAGGCTCGGCGTCAGCGCGTACAGCACCGCGCCGAGCGCGAAGAAGATCATGTAGGTCTGCTTGCGGCCGATCGTGTCGGACGTCGACGCCCAGAAGATGCGTCCGCCCATGTTGAACAGACTCAAGAGCCCGACGAATCCCGCCGCCGCGGCGACGCTCACGCCGAGCACTTCCTGAATCATCAGCGAGGCTTGTCCGAGCACGCCGATCCCCGCCGAGACGTTCAGGAACAGCACCGCCCACAGCAGCCAGAACTGCGGCGTCTTGACCGCATCGCCGACGACGACGTTCCTCGTCGTCATCATGCGTGCCGCGGCGACTTCCGCCGTCGGCGGCGTCCAGCCGGCAGGGCGCCAGCCGTCGGCCGGGAGCCGTACCAGCAGCGCGCCGACGATCATGTAGACGAAGTAGATGACCGCCATCGTGATCATCGTCGGCGCGACGCCGTTCGAGGTCGGCGAGCTGTAGTATTTCATCAGGCCGACCGCGAGCGGTGCACCGATCAGCGCGCCGCCGCCGAAGCCCATGATCGCGGTCCCCGTCGCGAGTCCGGGCCGGTCGGGGAACCACTTGATCAGCGTCGAGACGGGCGAGATGTACCCGATCCCGAGGCCGCACCCGCCGATCACGCCGTAGCCGAGGAAGATCAGCGGCAGGTTGTGCGCCATGACGCCGAGCCCCGAGACGATCAGCCCGCCGCAGAACAGGCACGCGGCGGCGAACATCGCCTTGCGCGGCCCCGCGCTCTCGACCCAGCGGCCGAAGACCGCCGCGGAGAGCCCCAGGAAGACGATCGCGAGGCTGAAGATCCAGCCGACGTCGGTGATCGACCAGTCACCCGGCGTCGTCGAGATCGCCTTTTCGGTCGCCGGCGGACAGGCTTGCGCTGCGGAACACAGCAGCTGCGCCAGCGGCTTGTTGAAGACGCTGAACGCGTAGGCCTGGCCGATGCACAGGTGGATGCAGAGCGCCGCGGGAGGGACGAGCCAACGGCTGAATCCTGGGCCCGCCACGGAATGAGATCGGTCGAGGAACGTCACTTGGGGGTACCACTCCTCTGCGCCCGGTGTAGGCGCGGTCACTCGCCCTAGTCCGCATCTCCGTACGGGGACTGGCGCTTGGTACCCTTTGCCACGACCGGACGTATCCGGCGGAAGGTGTTTTCCATGCCGCATACCCGGCATGGCCGAAGTTCAGGCGAGGGCGGTGCGGGTGAGCGCGATTCCGAGCAGCGCGGCGGCGACCCCCGCCACGACGCTGCCTGCCGCGTACCACAGGCTCTGCAGGTTCAGCGCGTCGCGGCTCAGCCAGTACGTCTCGTAGGCGAACGTCGAGAAGGTCGTGTAGCCGCCGAGGATTCCGGTCGCGAGGAAGAGCCGCGCGTACGGGTTCAACCCGATCCGGCTCTGCGCCACCTGCAGCACGATCCCGATCAGAAACGAGCCGCTCACGTTGATCGTGAACGTCGCCCACGGGAAGCCTGGGCCGAACCGGTCGACGAACCACTCGTTCAGGAGAAACCGGAAGGCCGAGCCGAACGCACCGCCGACCGCGACCGCGGCGAGCGCCGCCCAGCTATTCACGCGCCGGCCTTCTCCGTGCGCGTGGTCACCACATCCGGACCGGCGTTGCCGCCGTTTTCCTAGCCGGACGCGCCGCTGCGGCCGTCACAGCTACTCATTCGGAGGCATCCAGGACATGGTCTCGATTCGCACGGCGGCGTTCCTCGCGCTCCTCGGCGCGTTCACCGCCGCTTCGCTCCCGGCGCGCGCCGACCAGATGAGCGGGATGGACATGAAGGCCCGCTACAGCGACGCGCACGTCTACACCGGTTCACCGAATCTCCCGCTCACCGTCTCGCTCGTCGTCGCGGGCGGCGGCCCCGCCAAGTTCGACACCACCAAGCTCGTCGGCGCCCTCGCCGGCCCGCTCGCGCCGGCCGAGGTCAAGAGCCTGACCGCCAAGTTCGGCGCCGACAACGTCACCTCGTTCATCACCGTGTTCGACTTCGTGATCGCCGACGCACTGAAGATCGCGGGCGAGAAGAAGGTTGCGCTCCCGGACGCGCCGTCGGTCGACCCGAAGGACGGCAAGGCCCTGTCGGCGGCACTCTACACCGCCGGCGTGACGCCGGCCGGGCGCTACGACGTCGAGTACATGCTCGACAACCTCGTCTCGCACGGCATCCACACGCAAGTCATGGACGACATCGACGCCAAGTACGGCGCGCCGGCCGACGCCAACTACCACGTCGTCCTGACGCAGGCAATGACGGACCTGAAGGCAGCCTACAAGCTGTAGCTGGCGCTTCTAGCAGTCTATTGACACGACTGCCAGCGCAGAGTATGATCGCTGTGTCACCTTTTCTGGCCGCCCCGAACTACGCCGGCGGCACGTCTTCGGAGGCTTCAGAACCCCACATGGCTGATCAGCTCGTGCGCCCGAACGCGCCCAACCGCAACCTCGGCGACTTCTTCGGCTTCGATCCGTTCCGCGGGATCGTCGGCAACGGTTACCAGGCCAACGCCGAGATACAGAAGACCGACAACGGCTGGACGGTCGAGCTGGCCGTTCCCGGCTACAAACCCGACCAGATCGACGTGACGGTCGAAGACCGCGTCCTCACCGTCAGCGGCAAGACGGAGCGGCGCTCGTTCCAGCGGTCGATCCTGCTCCCCGACGACATCGACACCGACGTCATCGAGGCGAAGGTCGAGCACGGCATGCTGACCCTCAGCCTCCAGCTGCACCCGAAGGCCCAGCCGCGCAAGATCGAAGTGAAGGTGGTTTAGTCGGGGGCCCGGATCGGGCCCTTGAACACCGTGAACAACAGCGCCAAGGACGGAATCAGCACGACGGCGCCGCACGCGGTCGCGACGAGAAATGCCACCAGCATTTCCGGCGACGCGGCGGCGCTTTCGTACGTCCAGTGGCCGGGGACGAGGCTCGGGGCCTGCGCGCCGAACCAGCCGACGAGCACGGCGAGGGCTTCGGCGCCGACGACGATGCGCGCGAGCGTGTCGCGGCGGTTGGCGATGAGGACCATCACGACGACGCCGAGCAGCATCGCGACGAGAATCGCGGTGAGCGCGGTCGGGTTCGTCAGCGCGGCGTAGAGCGCCGGCTCTTGCACGCGCGCGATGAGGGCCGGGATCAGGCCGACGATCCAGACGGCGACCGTCGCGCGCGTCGCGCGGCGGTGGAAGTCGTCGCGCAGTGCGGGGTCGCGCGTCTCGCGCAGCAGGAAGACGCCGGCAACCTGCGCGCACAGCGTCACGGCGAACAGGCCGGTCGCGAGCGCGAACGGGCTCAGCCAGTCATAGCGTCCGGTCGCGATCGCGCCCGCGGCGTCGCCGAGGAAGAACGGCGCGATGATCGACGACGCGCCGAACACGACGGTCCAGCTGCGCGCCGTCGTGGTCGCGTCGGCGGCGTAGTTGCGGAAGACGAACGCCGCGCCGCGCAGGACGATCCCGAACAGGGCCAGCGTGAGCGGCACGTTCA
The DNA here is from genome assembly GCA_019233415.1 of Vulcanimicrobiota bacterium. Lineage (GTDB taxonomy): Bacteria > Vulcanimicrobiota > Vulcanimicrobiia > Vulcanimicrobiales > Vulcanimicrobiaceae > Vulcanimicrobium. The sequence continues at coordinate 426 of JAFAMK010000139.1, read as the reverse complement.
AGTACGTGCCGACGTCGGCGAAGACGGGCGGGAAGCACGTGAAGAGCGCGACCAGCACGAAGATCAGCCAGACGTGGTTCGCTTCCCACACCGGACCGATCGCGTGCGAGATCGCGTCGCGCTGCGCCGTGCGGCGCGGTCCGCTCGCGAACAGGTCCCACACGCCGCCGCCGAAGTCGGCGCCGCCGAGGACCGCGTACAGCACGATCGCCGCCAGCGCGACGAGCGCCGTGCCTTGCAGCGCGCTCACGACGCGTTCGCGCCGACGCGGCGCAGGAGCCACCAGCACGTCGCGGCGAGGACCACGTAGAGCACCGTGAAGCCGTAGAACTGCACGTCGAGGCCGGGTGCGATCGTTACCGCGTCGGTCGTCCGGAGCAGGCCGCGCGCGACCCACGGCTGGCGGCCGAACTCGGTGGTGAACCA
>JAFAMK010000004.1 GCA_019233415.1 Vulcanimicrobiota bacterium | reverse complement strand
GACGATCGCCCGAACCAGCTCGCTCGCGCGGGCCGCGCCCTCGGCGTCGATCACGCCGTCGAGGGCGTCGAGCCACTCGCGCGTCTCCTGCGGGCCGGGCTGGGCGCCGGCCTTGAGGGCGGCGCCGTCGGTGGCGAGGATGCTCTGGACGGACGTGTCGATCATGGCGGTCCTTCGACGGGCTCAGGATGACGGGGTGGGGCTCAGGATGACGGGGTGGGCTCAGGATGACGGGGCCCTTCGACAGGCTCAGGGTGACGGGAGCCTGGGGGCGTTTTGCGACCATGATAGCGTGCGCGATGGGGCGGGCGGTCAGCCAATCGCGGTAATGGACCCTCCAATCGCGCCGTAGCGGCGGAATCGGACGGGGGATTGGCGGGTATTGGAGCCGAATTGGCGGGCTATGCGCACGGGCTGGTCCGAGCTTGCGCTTACCGTGGACCGCGCCAGCATCGTCCCGATCTACCGCCAGATCTACGAGCGGCTGCGCGAGCAAATTCTGGCCGGTGCACTTCCCGAAGGGACGCGGCTGCCGCCGGAACGGTCGCTCGCCGAACGGCTCGACGTCAACCGCTCGACCGTCGTCCATGCCTACCGCGATCTCGCGGCCGACGGGCTGATCGAACAGCGCGTCGGGTCGGGCTCGCGGGTCGCCTCGCTCGACGGCGGCCGGCCCGACCGCTCGTCCGGCGTGCCGTGGTGGGTGACGCTCCCGCCCTGGCGGGTCGGCGAGTTCCCCGCGGTCCTCGGTGAGCTGGCGGCGGCCGAGCACGGCGACCGGATCGCGTTCGTCCAGGGTGTCCCGCCGGCGGAGCCGTCGCCGCTCGCGGACTTGGCGCGTTCCTTCGAACGGGCCGGCGGCGACGTGCGGTTCGTGCTGACCTACGGCGACAGCGAAGGGTACGGCCCGCTGCGCGCGTTGATCGCGGGGCGGATGCGCGCACGCGGCTGCGCAATCGACCCGCGCGACGTGCTGATGCTGACTGGCTCGACGCAGGGCATCACGCTCGTCGCGCAGTCGCTGGCCGAACCCGGCGACGAGATCGTCGTCGAGGCGCCGACCTATCCGGGCGCGCTGCAAATCTTTCAGATCGCCGGACTGCGCGCGCTTCCGGTCCCCGTCGACGAAGACGGGATGCGCGTCGACCATGTCGAGGCGATCCTGCGCACGCGCCGGCCGCGCTTCATCTACACGATGCCGGCGATTCAGAACCCGACCGGCGTGACGATGAACGCCGACCGGCGCGAACGGCTGGTGACGCTCGCGAAACGGCACGGCGTTCCGCTCGTCGAGGACGACCCGTACGGCGAGCTCGCGCCGCCGCCCGCGGCGCCACTGCTGGCGCACGATCCCGAGTACGTCATCTACCTCTCGTCGTTCTCGAAGACGATCGCGCCGTCGCTGCGTCTGGGCTGGCTCGTCGCGCCGCGCACGATCTACGAGCGGCTGCTCTTGCGCAAGCAGTCGATCGACATGGCGTCGTCGATGTACATCCAAGCCGGCGTGCGCGGGTATCTCGAACGCGACTACGACGCGCACCTCGCGGCGCTGCGCGCCGAGTTGAAGGAGCGGCGCGCCCTCGCGCACGCGGCGATCGAGCGGTTTTGGCCGGTCGGGATGCGCGTGCAGCAGGGCGGCGACGGGTACTACCTGTGGGCGACCGCACCGCGCGAAACGCGCGCGCGCGCGTTGCTCGCGAACGCCGAACGCCGCGGCGCGTCGTTCTTGTTCGGCGAAGCGTTCTACGCGCAGTCGGGCGGCGACCACAACTTCCGGCTGGCGCTGACACCGGTGCCGCGCGCCGCGATCGAAGAAGGCATTCGCCGCATCGGGGAGGCCGCGCGCTGACTCGCCCTCGTCACCCTGAGACTCGCCCCCGTCACCCTGAGCCTGTCGAAGGGCCCCACGCCGTAGGACGATTTCCGTCGGACGCGCTGCTCGCGTGGTATGCGCGGTACGGGCGCACGCACTTGCCGTGGCGGCGCACGCGCGACCCGTACCGCATCCTGGTGAGCGAGTCGATGCTGCAGCAGACGCAGGTCGAGCGTGTCATCCCGCTCTACGAGGCGTTCGTCGCGCGGTTCCCGACGTTCGAAGCGCTCGCAGCGGTCGACGCCGGCGACGTCGTGCGCGCGTGGCGTGGCCTCGGCTACAATAGCCGCGCCGTCCGGCTGCACGCGCTCGCGCGCGCGGTCGTCGCGCGGCACGGCGGGACCCTGCCGCGCGAGTCCGAGGCGTTGCGTGCGCTGCCGGGGATCGGCGCGTACACCGCGTCGGCCGTCCGCGCGTTCGCGTTCGAGCTGGACGACGCGGCGGTCGACGTCAACCTGCGCCGCGTGATCCACCGCGTCGTCTACGGGCTCGAGCACCCGCCGCTCGCCGACGCGCGCACGCTCGACACGCTCGCGATCGCGGCGGTCCCGCGCGGCGCCGCGCACGACTGGAACTCCGCGATGATGGACCTCGGCGCGACGCTGTGCACCGCGCGCGCCACGAAGTGCCTGGTCTGCCCGCTGCGCGAGGCGTGCGCGGCTGCGCCGGTCGACGCGGCGCAGCTCGCCGCGCGCGTGCGCGCGCACGCGCCGAAGCGCGCGCCGCAGAACGCGATCCCGTTCGAGCGCACGACCCGTTTCCTGCGCGGGCGAATCATCGACCGCTTGCGCGACGTCCCGCCGCGCGAGTCGCTCGCCCTCGATGCGCTCACACGCGATCTCGCAAGCATCGTTCCGCCCGATCGCCTCCAGGAAATTCCCCAGACAATCAATGCCCTCGTGCGTGACGGCGTCGTCGTGCAAGACAACGCAACCGTACGTCTGGCCTGAGCCCAGCGAACGTTAACTCGTTCCTCATCGACGGCATGTTTACGGCTCGAGTGCCGGGGTAGGAATCGCACCGGTTCCCTCCAGCTTCGCACTTCCACAGGACCAGCACATGAACATGACACGTACCGCCGCGGTCGTCGCGGTTCCGCTTGCGCTTCTGCTCGCCTCGTGCGGCGGCGGATCGAGCGGAATCGTCGGCGGTGGAGGCGGCACGCCGGGCGCGCAAGCCAACGTGCGCTTCGTGCAAGGCTCGCCGACCACCGGCAACGTCGACATCTACTTCCAGTCGAACGGCAGCGCGGCACCGAGCAGCCCGCTGATCGGCGCCGTCGCGTACGGCGTCCCGACGAACTTCGTGACCCTGCCGAACGTGGCGGGAAGCGTCATCGTGCAGAACGCGGGCGGCGGCGCACCGTCCACCGGCGTCGCACAGCTTGCGTCGTGCCCCGTGCCGCAGTTCGCGAATAACCAGAACTACTCGATCGTGCTCGTCAGCACGGGCGGCGCGCTGAACTGCGCGATCTATCAGGACATGGTCTACACGGGCTCGGGCAACCAGTACCGCTTCCACAACGCGTCGCCGACCGAAGCGGCAACGGTGTCGTTCGGCACGGCGACGGCGCCCGGTGCGCCCGGAACGAGCACGTTCGCGGTGCAGGGAACGACGACGTTCGGCCCGGTCGTGATCGGCAGCAGCGGTGCGACCTACAACCAGATCACGCCGACCACGCTCGGCACGACCTCGAACGTCTCGTACGCGGTGGCCTCGACCGGCGCGACCGGCTCGACCGCGACCGCATCGAATACGCTCGACGCCGGCAACACGCTCACACCGGGGACCACGACGCAGCCGAACCTCGGCAACAATACCTTCACGCTGCCGAGCGGTGATCCGGGGGTTTCGGTCTTCGACATCGCGTGCGGCGCTGGTGCCGCGCTGCCGACCGGCTCCACCTGCGTCGGCGGGAACGCGCTGGTCGCGGTCTTCGACAGCAAGTAGCCCGCGCGGAGGAAGAAGAGGCGCGCTGCGCCGCGATCAGCCGAACCAGGCCGGCAGATCGGCGTAGCGCTCTTCCTTCCACGGGTCGGCGTCGTTGTTGTAACCGCGCACTTCCCAGAAGCCCTTCTGGTCGGTGTCGCGGAACTCGAGGCCGTGCAGCCACTTGGCGCTCTTCCAGAAGTATTTCTTCGGGACGAGCATGCGCACCGGGCCGCCGTGGATCGGCTCGACCGGTTTTCCTTCGAACGCGTATGCGACGAGGACGCCGTCGTCGAGCATCACGTCGAGCGGAAGGTTCGTCGTATAGTCGTTGCCCGCGTGCTGCACGACGAATTTCGCCGACGCCAGCGGCTTCGCGCGCTCGACGATCGTCTTGAACGGAACGCCGGTCCAGGTCGTGTCGCGCTTCGTCCAGCGCGTCACGCAGTGGATGTCGCCGCGGAACTCGGCCGACGGGAGCGCGCGCAGCTCGTCGTAGCTCAGCTCGAACGGGTGCTCGACCTGCCCGAAGACCCGCAGCCGCCATGTCGCAGGGTCGATCGCGGGAACGTCGCCGACGTGGAGGACCGGAAAGCCCTCGGTCACGGTCTGCCCGGGCGGGACCGTCGGGTCCGTCTGCTTGAGGAACGGCATGGAAGACAGGATTCGCGGCTCGTGCCCGAAGGTTCTGCCTCGTGGCGATCCCGTTTCCCAAACGGAAAGTCTCGCGCGCGGTCGCGGCCGAAGAGCTGGCGATTCTCGAACGGACCTATCCGCACGCCGTCACGGCGCTCGAATACGAAAGCCCGTTCGAGCTGCTGGTCGCGGTGATCCTCAGCGCGCAGTGCACCGACGCGCGCGTCAACATGATCACGCCGCACCTGTTCGCGCGATACCCCGATGCCGAGTCGCTCGCGCGTGCGCGCCAGCACGACGTCGAGACGATCATCAAGTCGTGCGGCTTCTTCCGGATGAAGGCGAAGAACGTGATCGCCGCGGCGCAGGCGATCGTCGCAGAGCACGGCGGCAACGTCCCGGGCGAGCGTGAAGCCCTCGAAGCGCTCCCCGGCGTCGGCCGCAAGACCGCGAACGTCGTCATGTCGGTGGCCTTCGGTGAGGCCGCGTTCGCGGTCGACACGCACGTCTTCCGCGTCGCGCACCGGCTCGGGCTGACGCTCGCGACGACCCCGCGCGGCGTCGAGGACGACGTCACCAAGCTCGTGCCGCGCGAGAAGTGGCGGCACGCGCACCATTGGCTGATCCTGCACGGCCGCCAAATCTGCAAGGCCCCGACCCCGCTCTGCGGCACCTGCCCGGTAACGATGTGCCCCTCGCGCGCGATTGTGGCGCGCTACCTCTCCGAGAAAGCCGCCGCTAGAACTGCAGTGGGCCCGGCTCGTCCAGGTGCGCGGGGCGGGGGAGTTCCGCGTCTTCGGCGATCGTCTTGAGGAGCTGGGAGCCCGTTAGGGTGTCGCGGTAGCCGGCGTCGGTCGAGAGGTGCGAGAGGTTCAGGAGCGCCGGGACGTCGGCGTCGACGAACTGGTACTCGCCGTCGAGGCCCGCGCCGGTGACGAGGACGAGCTGGCGCGGCTCGTCGAGGTCGAGCGCGATCCGCTTGTCGCGGAAGCGCAGGCGCAGCCGCGGCGGGGCGTCGAGGCGCACGAGCGTCACGCCGGTGCGCCGGCCGAGGATCGAGTTCAGCCGCTTCGTCCCGGTCGCCAGGACTTCGGTGAGGGCGGCGAAGCGGGCGGCGGCGTCCTCGCCGCGGGTTGGGTTGACGTTCGCGGTCGCGGAGTCGATCGCGGCGCCGAGGTCGCGCCGTGCGCGCAGCCGCTGCGCCATCGCGACGATCGGGTTCGGTTGGTCGGAGTCGTCCATCGGGTGAAGCGTCCCCGTTCGGGAGGACGCGAGGCGGGCCCCGCGCGGTCCCCGAACGGGGCGCCGATGCGTTGGGAACGGACCGCCGAGGCGACCTCGGCCGCACCGCCGGACCGGGTCTGGGCGGTCCTGCTCGACGGGCGGCGCTGGTCGCTCTGGAACGCTGGCATCAGCTGGATGACGCTCGAGGGACCGCTCACGCCGGGGGCGGTGGTGACGATGAAGCCCGCGCGCGGGCCGCAGACGGCGCTACGGATCGAGGTGGTCGAGGAGGCGCGCGTCCTCGGTTTGGTCGTGACGTTCGGCCCGGTCGCGACGCTCCGGCTGGGCTGGGAGCTTGCTCCGGTGGCAGGCGGGACCGTGATCGCGCAGACGATCGCGATCGACGGCCCGCTCAGCGGGCTGCTGCTGCTCCGCGCGGCCGAGCGCATCGCGGACGCGATGCCGGCCAACCTCGAGCGGCTCGCGGCGCGCGCCGCCGCGCCGCCGCAGGCATAAAGAAAGCGCGGCCGTTTCCGGCCGCGCTGCTATCGAATGGATGATGACGGAGAGATTCCGATTCTCTATCTCTAGGGGAAGGGCTTACTTCTTCTTCTTGCCGCCCTTCTTCTTCGGGGCCTTCTTCTTCGCTGCCATGATCGTTCACTCACCCCCTTGCCTAGTCAGACTCGACCCGGTGCTTCAGGCGAAGCGCCGAATCTGATTCACCAACGTTGTGGTGTCTGCGCGAGTTCCCCCCGCCCGGAGATCGTCCCTCTTCGCCTCGCGTAAAGGCCGCGTACCGGTTCCATGGGGAAGCCTCAGGTGAGGATGGCGATCATCGAGGCGGCGGCGCTGCGCAAGGTGTTCCGGTCGCTGGAACGCCGGCCGGGGCTCGGCGGCGCGATCGGTGCCCTCTTCTCGCGGACCTACGAGGAGAAGGTCGCCGTCGACGACGTGAGCTTCACGCTCCAGCCGGGCGAGCTGGTCGGCTACATCGGCCCGAACGGCGCCGGCAAGTCGACGACGATCAAGATGCTGACCGGGATCCTCGTCCCGACGAGCGGGAAGCTGCGCGTCGCGGGGATCGTTCCGTCCGAGAACCGGATCGCGAACGCGGCGAACATCGGCGTCGTCTTCGGGCAGCGCTCGCAGCTGTACTGGGACCTGCCGCTGCGCGAGTCGTTCGAGCTGCTGCGCGCGATCTACGACGTGCCGCCGGCGCGCTACCGCGAGAACATGCGCCGCTTCAGCGACATGCTCGACCTCGAACGCTTCCTCGGCACGCCGGTGCGCCAGCTCTCGCTCGGCGAGCGGATGCGCGGCGACTTCGCGGCGGCGATGCTGCACGACCCGCAGATCGTCTACCTCGACGAGCCGACGATCGGGCTCGACGTCGTCGCGAAGGAGGCGATCCGCGAGTTCATCGGGACGGTGAACCGCGAGCGCGGAACGACGGTGATCCTGACGACGCACGACCTCGCCGACGTCGAGCGGCTCTCGCGCCGCATCATCCTGATCGACGAAGGGCGCGTGATCTACGACGGCCCGCTCGAACGGCTGCGCGAGGAGTACGGCACGCACCGCACGCTGGTCGTGAACCTGGCCGAGTCGTACGACGAGGTCGCGGTGCCGGGGACCGAGGTCGAGAGCCGCGAGGCGAACACGGTCCGGCTGCGCTTCAACCGGCGCGAGATGACGGCCGAGGCGCTGATCCGGCGCGTGACCGAGCGCTACCGCATCACCGACGTCGCGATCATCGAGCCGGACATCGAGTCGATCGTGCGCCGCATCTACCTCGAAGGTTACCACGACGGCGCGATCGGAGCGCCTTCGTGACCGCGCCCGCCCTTCGACAAGCCCAGGGTGACGGGAGGCGGCGGTTTCGCATCGAGCCGTATCTGCAGTTTGCGCGCGCGGCGATGGCGCGCGAGGCGACGTACCGGTTCGACGTGTTCACCAGCGTCGCGTCGGTGCTGGTTCGGGTGTATCTGCTGCGGATGGTGTGGACCGCGCTGTACGCGCGCAATGCGGCGCCGAGCGAGCTGCCGCTGCACGCGATCATCACGTACTCGACCGTCGCGCTCCTGATGGGGCTCGTGATGGACATCGACCAGACGCGGGCGCTCCACGACAAGCTCCACGACGGCAGCATCGCGACCGACTTCATGAAGCCGATCAGCGTCCCGCTGTATTTCTTCAGCGACGGGACGGGCGAGGTGCTCTTTCACGCGGCGCTGATCGTGCCGTCGCTGCTGTTCGCGCTGCTGATCGTCCACATCGACGTGCCGGGTCCGCTCGTGCTCGCAGCGTTCTTCGTGAGCTTTCTGCTCGGCTATCTGGTCGGATTCTGCATCAACTTCATCCTGAACTGCACCGCGTTCTGGACGCTGGAGATTCACGCGGTGCAACTGATCGTCACCTGGGTCACCGACCTGTTCGGCGGCGAGATCATCCCACTGGTGATCTTCCCGCTCGTCCTGCAGCGCGTTGCCTACGTGCTGCCGTTCGCGGCGATGTTCTCGACGCCGCTGCTGATCTACGTCGGCGTGATCCCGCCCGAACGGTGGGCGCAGGCGCTCGGGCTGCAGTTGTTCTGGGTCGTCGTCCTCGGTTCGGCCGCGACGATGATCTGGCGCGCCGGCGCGAAGCGCGTCGTGGTGCAGGGCGGCTGATGAACGCGCGGGTGATGCTGAACGTCTACCGGCAGTACTGGCGAATCAACCTGCTG
>JAFAMK010000442.1 GCA_019233415.1 Vulcanimicrobiota bacterium | reverse complement strand
CTTGTGGAAGTCGACCTCGACGAACGCTGCCGTCGTTGCCGTGCTTTTGACGACGACCTTCGTCGCGCCGAGCGCGGCGCCGTTCGACGAAGCGCTCAGGTCGATCCGTTCTTCGAACAGCGTCCCGCTCGGGCCGGCGACGGGAGTCGCGGTGAGCACGGCGCGACGAATCCGCGCGCCGGCCGGCACGCTGCGCACGAGGAGCGTGGTCTCGCCCTCGAACGCGGTCGCGCTCCCGTCGTACCCGTCGCTCGCGTTCATTCGCCGTCGATCTCGTTACGTGCCGCTCAGGCCTTCATGATGAGCATCACGGCCAGCTCGTCCTTGAGGTTGGGCGGTGCGTTCGGCTGCGGCACCGGGTCGGAGACGAGTACGATTCCCGTCGTTGCATAGTCGACGTGCACGACCTCGAGCTGCGTCGGGCCGGTCGAGGGGAACGGCGGGTCCCCACCACCTTGGTTTGCGGTCGGAATCTGACCGTTGATCGTCAGCGGCTGCGCCTGCGGCGTGTACTGCGTTTGCTGAACCGGCGTGAACGCGGGATAGTTGATCGTCTTGCGCGGCAACATCTTGAACCAAATGTTGTCCCAGTCGCCGCGATCGCGCAGGTCCTTGATCGTGCGCAGCTCGCCGCAGCACTTTTCGAACCACGGCGAGTGGCAGTACTGGTCGGGATCGAATGCGTCGTTCTGCTTCTGCGCCGAGAAGAGCGCCGACCAGAACGCGGTGACCAGCTCGTCGAGCGTCACCGTATCCTTGGTCGTGTCGACGCCGAACTCGGTGAGCAGGTCCTTGAACGCGATCCGGAAGGCCGGCTGCTGCGGGTCCTCGATCACGACGTTGACCGGCGTCGGCTGACCGCCTTGCGCGGCGGACGGCTGCATGCCGCGAATGTGCTTTTCGCTCGTGTGGTAGAGATAGAAGTTCACGTATTCGACGACCGCGTCGGCCGACGTCTCGCCCTGCGCGCACACGACTTGGAAATACTCGAGCTGGTACGCGTCGACGACGGGCTCCGCGCCGAGGTTGTGCTGGATGATCTTCGGCTTGTCCGTCTTGAGTCGGTTGAACGTGCGCAAGTAGCCGGTGCGGCCGGGGATCATCGCCTTGACCTTGTCGAGGATCTGCTGCGTGAGCTGATCGATGTTCAGCCCGCCGAGCGTGCCGGCGTCGTCGGCGTGCTTGACGCTGGTGATCCCGCCGACCGCGGTCGTGACTTGCTGCGCGATGTCGCTTCGAACGTCTTCCTGGACCGTGTTGAAGAGATCCGCGGTGATCAGATCGCCCGGGTTCACTTGCACGTACGGCTTTACGTCGCTTGCCATGGACATGGTCTCCTCGTTGCTAGGATGCGGTGAGTTCCGCGCGATCTCGCGTGACGGCGGCGCGAATCCCGGCGGCCTTCGCCTGGACGACGCCGACCGGGCGCGGGGTGAGAATCTTTGCGGTGAGTGCGGGAAGCGGATCGCCCGCGACGACGTCGCCGGCGAGCGCGGTCGCGCGCGCGCTCTCGAACCGCGCGCCGTCGAAGCCGACGGTGAGGTCCCAGCGCGCCGGACCGGCGACGCGCGCCGTGACGGCGATCGCGTTCCCCCACGTGCCGTTGCCGGCCGCGGTGAACGCGTAGTAGCCGGTGACGCCGTTTTCTGTCAGGAAGAGTCGTGCGGGCGCGGTGGTGGAGCCGAGCGTGAGAAAGCGCTCGCGCGGCTGGTGGAACGGCATCACGAACCCTTCGAAGCCGATCGGCACACGCGCGGCGGGCGCGACGGTGACGAGCGCGCTCTTCACGCGGTTCGGGATGCTGTCGGGATCGCCGACGGGGTCGAAGACGACGTCGTTGTACGTCTCCGGCGCGCCGCCAGCCGTCGCGAAGCGGCCGCTGTCGAAGCGCGCGCCGAACGCCGCGGGAAGCTCGGCGGGCAAGTTGACGGTGAACGCGCCGGGTGCGAAGCGCTGCCAGCGCAATGCGACCGCGGTCGCCGCTGCGGTCGAGCGCGCGCCGGCGAAGACGACGCGCTTCGCGCCGGCGGGCGGTGCCGTCGCGCTGAAGAGGCTGACGTCGAAGACGCCGTCCTCGACGCACGTGCCGCCGGCGAACACCGCGTGGTCGAAGCGCGCGCTGTCGAAGCGCGCGCCGTCGCAGTCGAGGTAGCACCACGTCGTGCGCCCGCGCGGCAGCCGCAGCACCGCAGCCTTGTCGATGTCGGTCGCGCGCACGAGTTTCGAGGCGACGAGGACGCGCCCGGCGAGACCGGGATGCGCATCGGCGGCCGGTCCTGCGCCGATGGTCACGCCGGCATACGTCTCGACGACCGGTGGGCCACTCGCCGGCGTGAACGCGATCTCGACGTCGTAGAGCCGCGCCGTTGCATCGACTTCGTTCACCTGCACCGTGATGCCGGACAGCGCGTCGAGCGCGTCGAGGCGCACGACGTACGGCGACCCCGGATCGTCGAGCATCAGCGACTGCCCGGTGTGAACCCTGCGCAGCGCGCGCTCGCCGGCGAACGGGACGCGCGCGTGCACGCCGATCGGCGTGGAGATCACCTCGCCTGCAGGAACCGGCACGACGCTGCCGTCGGCGCCCACGCGCTCGGCGACGAGCCCCGCCGGCGTCGCGGCCCGCACGCGGACGCTCTCGCCGACGGCGATCGTCGTCGCGAGCCGCAGGCGCAGGCCAGCGTCGAGCGCGACCAGCTCCGGCCCGTCGACTCCGGACGGCGCGCCGAACGTCACCGCGAGCGTGCTCTCCGCGGCGCCGTCGTTGTCGAGCGTGAACGTGTCGCCGTGGCGCACGCCGTGCGCCTCGTCGTGCCAGTCCGGCGGGTACTCGACGACTTCGAGCGCGCGCACCGGGATAAGGTCCAGCCGGCTCTCCGCGCCGGTCGTCGGCGAGGTGAGTTGGAGGCGGTCTTCGTTCGTCGCGGACGCGAGTCCGGGCGCGACCGCGTTCAGGTGCGTGACGATCTCGTCGAGCGCGGTGCGGTCGGGTGAGGTTCCGGCGACGTCCACGGTGAACGGTTCGCCGCCGTCGACCGCGAGCTGCAGCGTGCTCTGCTCGGCGAGGTTCACCGGTGCCAGCAGCTTGATGCTGCCGGTGATCGTCGCCGCGCTCGGCGCCGCGCCGGTCGTCACGTCGGCGACGCTGCCGAACAGGATCGCGCGCGCGTCGCCCGCGGACGAGGGAAGCAGGTCGATCCGCGAGCCGTTACCCGCGCTCGTAGAGATCAGCGTGATCGCCGTTCCGGCGCGCGCGGCGAGGTGCGGCGCGGCGGCGTTCAGTGCAGCGACGACCTCGTCGATGCTCGTCGCGGCCGGGTTCGCGCCGGCGCAGTTCACGTCGAGCGGCGCGCCGCCGTCGAGCGCGATGCGCAGGAAGCGCGTCGCGCGCAAGTCGAGCGGCTCGTGCAGCGATACGGTCGTGACCTGTGCCGGTTGCGCGTCGGTGCCGCGGTACGTGCGCGGCGCCGTGACGCCGAGGATCGCCGCGGTCGCGTCGTGCGCGCTCGGGACCGCAATGTCGAGCCGCGCCGTGCCGTCGCGCTTCACCGTGGACAGGACGATGGAGGGTCCGTCGGGCACCGCGACGGCGGCGCGCAGCGCGAGGTTGATCCGCGCGCAGATTTGATTCGGCGAGGTGTGCGCGGGGTCGGGCCCGGCGCAGGAAAACTCGACCGGCGCACCGCCATCGAGCCCGATTGCAAGGCGGTCGGCCGCGCTCAAGTCGACGCCGCCGCTCGGGATCGCGACGGTGGCGCGGAAGATGACGCCGACCGCGTCCTGCCCGCGTGCCGTCGCCGGACCGCCGAAGAACAGCGTCGTCGCGTCGCCGCCGGCACCGAACGCGATCCGGCTCGTAACGCCCGCGCTCGTCGACGTGAGCATCAGCGTCTTCCCGTCGGTCGCGGCGACCGGCGCGCCGAGCTGGCCGTTGAGCGCGTCCGCGATCTCGGTGACGAGCGCGGCGCGCGGGCGCGGGCTCTTCGCCGCGCAGTCGACGTCGACGAACGGCCCGCCGTCGACCGCGACGCGCAGCGCGCGCGCCGCGGTCAGGTCGACGCCGCGGCTCAGGTCCTTCGTCCCCGCGACGCGCGCCGCCGTCGCATCGGAACCGAACGCGGTTTGCCGCGGGACGCCGAACAGCTGTGAGGCCGCGTCGTCGGTGACGAACGCGCGCGTGACGAAGCGCTGCTCGCGCACGGCGTCGAGCGGCACGACCGCGATGTGGCTCGTCGCGCCGGTCGTCGGCGAGGTCAGCGTCACGACGTGGCCGTCGGTCGTCGCGACCGCCGCGCCGAGCGCTGCGTTGATCGCGCCGCACACCTGTTGAACCGTTGCGTGCCGCGTCTTCGTCGCCGGGTCGAACGGCGCGATGCCGCGCAGGTCGATCGTGCGCGGTGCAGCGCCGTCGAGCGCGAGCTGCAGGCTGCGCGTTCCGCCGACGTCGAGCCCGCCGGCGAGGTCGGCGGTCCCGATCACGCGCGCCGCGCTTGCCGGCGCACCGGCGAACGTCCGCGGCAGCACGCCGAAGATTGCCGACGCCGCGTCCACACCTGCGCCCGGTGGCGTCGAAAAAACGATGCTGCCGGCGGCGCCGGCAACGTGCCCGTTCACCGTGACGACGTGCCCGTCGTGCGTCGCGGCCTGCGCGCCGAGCGCGGCATTGAGCGCCGCGACGACCTCGTCGAGCGTCGTCGCGGCGCGCTGCACGCCGGCGCAGTCGACGGTCACCGGGGCAGCGCCGTCGACCGCGAGCGTGAGCATCGAACCGGCGCGCAGGTCGAAGCCGGCCGAGCCGTCGCGCGTGCCGGTGCAGCGCGCCGCCTGCGCGTCACGCCCGGCGCTGACGAGCGGCGGCGCGCCGAACAGTCGTGCGCGCGCATCCTGTGCAGAGGCAGGCTGGAACGCGATGCTGCCGGCGAAACCGTTCGTCGCGGAGGTCAGCGTCAGGTAGTGCGCGTCGTGCGAGGCGAGCGCGAACCCGGCCTGCGCGTTGATCGCCGCGACGATCTCGTCGAGCGTGTGGTGCGCGGCGGTCAGCGCGCAGTCGAGCTCCAGCAGCGTCGCGCCGTCGAGCAGCAGGCGCAGGTAGCGCGGCGCATTCGGCGCGCTGAAGTCCACCCCGCCGTCGAGCGGGACGGTTCCCGTCACGCGTGCGCGTACCGCGTCGCTGCCGTGGTATGCGCGCGGCGGAAGTCCGAGCAGCACCGGCGCCGCGTCGCCGTCGCCGTCCACGATCGCAATGCTGCTCAGCGGTCCGGTGGTATGCGACGTGAGGACGAGCCGGCCGCCGCCGATCTCCACCGCTGCGGCCGAGACCGCGGCACCGATCGCCTGGGCGACGTTCTGCGCGAACGTCGCCGGCGGATCGTGCGCGTGGGCCGACAAGTCCACGTCGATCGCTGCCGCGCCGTCGACCGCCACGCGCAGGTGCGCGCCGGCGCTGAGATCAGCGCCTTGCCTCAAATCCACGCCGCCGCGCACCGTAGCAGCGCTCGCTGCAGCACCGTTCGCCGCGAGCGCGCGCGTGCCGAAGATCGCCTCGGCCGCGTCGTCGCCGCGCGCGTCGGTCGTCGTCACGCGGTCGTCGGCGCGCGTCCACCACGTGTCGAGATCCGCGTACGCGTCGGCGATGTGCAGCCCGAGCGCCTCGGCGACGATGCGGAGGATCCCCTGCACCGTCGTCGTCCCGTCGATGAACGTGCGGACGTAGCTCAGCAGGTGCTCGCGAAACTCCTCGACCGTCTCGTCGGCGGCGAGCGGCGGGCAGGCCGGCTCGTATGCGGTCGGGATCGGCGTCGCGCCGCGCGGCGCAAGCCCGTACAGCGACGCGATGCACGCCAAGTCTTGAACGTTCAGCGCACCGTGATCGGCGAAATCGACCCAGTGCGCGAGCATCAGCGCCGCCGAGAGGTTCTCGGCCTGCTGCAGTTCGTTCCCGAACGCGTCGACGACCGAGTACAGCGTGTTCGGCCGCGGCAGCGCGCGAAACGTGCGGGGCAGATAGCCGAGGATGCGGTCGGTCTTGGTCGGCATCAGCCTTCGACCAGAACGATGTCCGTGGGATCGAGGTCGAGTGCGATCGTCCAGTTCGCATCGCCGTTGACGACCGCAACGACCGACCATTTTCCGGCTTCGATCTCGACGTCGGTCGCGCGCGCGCCGCTCGGCCCTTGCACGAGGTCGCGGTCGGGGATGCGGTCGCCGCCGAAGACCGGTGGGCTCGTCGAGCTCAGCACGCCGGCGATCGCGGCGCGCAACGCCGCGGCGTCGCCCGGCGCGGTCGCCTGAACCGCAACGATCAGCGCTTCGAGCAGCGGGTCGACCGTCGGGTTCCCGACGTCGGCCTGCCAGGCCATCACGTCGACGACCTTCAGCTTCGACGGATCGCTCAGCTCGACGACGTTCTTCGTGATCGCGGCGATGAGGTCGGCGCCGACCGCCGATGCGCCGGCGGCGAGCGTGTCGACGTAGCCTTGGATCGCGTCGATGATCTGGCCGGTCAGCTTGATCTTGCCGGCCGGGCTCAGCCCGGGTGCGATCGTCGCGACGAGCCGCGGCTTGATGAAGACGTAGCGCGCGACGAGCGTCGCGAGCACGCCGGCGGCGCGCACCTCGTTCACCGCGCCTTCGAGGCTGACGAAGCGCTCGGGCGGCGTGTCGACGAGCAGGAAGACGGTGCCGGGATCGGAGCGCTTCTCGGGCGCGCTCGCCGGATCGCGAATCTCGACCAGCGTCGCGTGCTCTTCGAAGACCGCCTGCGTCAGCGCCGCGATCGTCCCCTTGCCGATGCTCTGCAGCACCGCCTTCGCGCGCGCGCGCAGCTGGTCGTCGCTCTCGTCCTTCGCGCCGAGCACGGTCGCGTCGAAGTTCGTGACGCGCGCGATCCCGCTGATCGAACCGGCGAGCGTCGTGATCGCGCCGGCCGCCACGATTCCGGCCGGCCCCTTGGAGGCGTCGGTCGCGCGAACGGGGACGTCCATCCGCGCCTGGCCGCGCTGGAGCGTGCGCTCTTCGGCGGTCAGGAACGTCGCGTCGCCCTTGGTCGTGCTCAACTGCGTCCCTTGCGGAACGGTGATCGTCCCGTCGGGGACCGCGGGATCGCGGAAGAAGGTGACGAGCCCGGCGGCGAGTTCGGCCGTCATGCGCGTGACGCCGAGGATCGAGACGACGAAGTCGAGCGACTCGCCGGTCGCGGTGTCGACGAACCCCGACAGATACGCCAGTTCGATCTGCTGGTAGACGGTCGTGATCTCGCGGCCGATCGCCTCGCTCAGCGTGCGCGTGACGCTGCCGACGTTGATGTCGGTCAGCGGCGAGAGGCTGCCCTGGCGGATGTAGTCGACGAAGAACGTCGTCTCGTCGTCGGGCTGCGCGCCGCCGGTCTGCCAGACGACCGCGTTGTCGCCGGCCGAGAAGACGTAGTCGGTGTCGGGCTGGAACGTGTAGCGGACGACGCTCGTCGCCCCGTTCGCCGTGACGTGCCGCTGGCCGACGACGGTGCGCACGCCGGTCGCCGGCTGCGAGAGCTTGTAGAGCGTCTCCTTGACGTCGAAGAAGATCTGCTCGTTGACGACGCCGCCGACCACCGCCGTCAGAATGTCGTCGACGACCTCTTGGTAGGGGCGCTCGATCAGCGCCGCGGTCTCGCTCGTCACGGGCCGACCGCCCCGCCGGTGTAGACGCCGAAGACGAAGTTGAGCGGCGTCGGGCTGTCGATCGCTTGCAGCTTCACGTTGACGTCGACGCGCGTGCGGTCGGCGGCGTTCTGCGTTGCGGTGACCGAGATTACCTTCGCGACGCGCGGCTCGGCCTGCAGCGCTTCGAGCGTGTAGAGCTTCGCCAAGTTGCGGCGTGTGTCGTCGTTCAGCTCGCCGATCAGCTCGGAGAGGCGGGAGCCATAGTCGGGATGGCCGAGGACTGCAAGCTCGCCGACGCGCGTCATGAAGCGCAGCAGCAGCGCGTGCTGCAGGTTGTCGCGCCCCGCGATCGTTTCGAGGTCGATCGGATCGCTCTGCGCGGAGCCCGTGACAGGGCGCTTCGCGACGAACAGATCGCTCCCACGGTCGCGATCGCTTTGGCGTTCCAGATTCCCGAGCAGACGCAGGTCCGCTCCGAATAGCTCAGCTGCGCTCGCCACAACCGTCAGCATACGCGGACGGGCGCGGCGGCTCACTAGGGGAATCCACAGTCGTTACGACTGGGGGTTTCCCCAGTGACCGCGCGCCGTGCCGCGTGTAGTGTAGCGCATACGATGCCCGCGCCGACGCTCGACACGGCCGTTCAGGCAATGCTGACCGCGCTCACGCCGTATCTCCCCGCGCCCGCGGGGCCGCTTCCCGCGCCGACCGTCTCCGTGACCAGTCTCACGGAACGGCTCGCCGGACTCGGTAATGTGAACGGAACGGGCGCGCGCGGTGCATTCCCCTCCGTCGTCTCGAAGGGGATACGCGTCGACGCGGTCACGCGCTTTCAGCTGTGGGCGACGGGTCCGGCGCAGGCCGACGCCGGCGTTTCCACGCTGCAGTCGAGCCTTTCGAACGACGCCGGCACGCTGTGGGGGAAAGGCTTCCTCAAGCTCGCGCTCGAGGCGGCGCCGCCGCCCGAGGTGATCCCCTCGCTGCCGGCGTGGCGCAAGCACGCCGACTACCGCGTGCTCTTCGAGTACACGTACAGCGACACCGACGGCGCCGACAGCCTGATCGCGCAGATACCGATCACGATCGACAGCGTCTTCGACGAGCACACCACCGTCACCGACGAGCTGGTGCGCTGGGACAACACGACGGCGCCGATGCTCGTCGTGCGCGGCCCGATCACGCTCGGCGCGCTCTCGCTGCTGCTGTTCGTCGCCGGCGCGAAGCCCGGCAGCACGGTCACGCTGACGCGCACGTTCGACGGCGCGGCCGGCCCGCCGGCGGTGCACCCGACGCTCGCGAGCTTCCTCGGTGCCGTCGCGGGGGCGGCACCAACCGAACGCAACGCGTCGATGACGTTCGCGACGTTCGGCGACTTCGTCGCGGCGTCGAGCCCCGACGGCGACCCGATCACGATGGGTGACTGGAACCTCGACAACATCCCCGACTCGTACGACTCGTTGCGCTTGCCGCTCGGCGCGGGGATCGCGCTGACCCAGCCGACGGACCTGTTCGAAGTTGCATACCAACTGCCCGCGCTCGACAGGGTTGCGGTCATGTACATGCGCGCGACGCGCGGAGGCTAAGGAGACACGATGGCCGAGATGATTCTGCCCGGTACCTACATCGACGTGCGCCCCGAAGGACTCATCGCTCCCGGTCAGATCACCGTCGGCAACATCGGCGTGGTCGGAACGGCGGCCAAGGGCCCGATCGGCGTGCCGCAACTGCTCGGGAGCATGCCCGACGCGCTCGCGACGTTCGGCGCGTACGACTCATGGATCGACCCGGCGACGAATGCGAAGCGCACGAACGAGCTGACCCTCGTGCGCGCGCTGGAACAGGCGTTCGACCAAGGCGGGACGATCGTCTATGCCGTCCGCGTCGCGACGAACGCCGCCGCGAAGGCGACCTACGCCGTCCAATCGGCGAGCGGGACGTGCGCGACGCTGACCGCCGCGAGCGAAGGCACGTGGGCGAACGTGCTCGGCCTCAACGTCGCCGCCGCGGCGCAGGACGCATACATCCAGAATGAGGTCCACGGCGGCGCGGTCGCGCCGATCGCGCTGAAGTACACGCCGAAGCAGAGCGCGCGCAACCGCGTCACGCACCACATCGACGCGACCGGCGTCACGCGCCAACTCGCCGTCGTCTACACCGGCGCGCCGACCGCCGACCAGGCGCTGATCGACCCCGGTACCGGCGACGTGACGCTCGGCGAAGCGATCGCCGCGGCCGACACGGTCACCGTCTCGTACCTCGTCGATGCGTCGCACGCGGTGCTGGTGACGCTCCAGCTCGGCCGCTCGCAGGAAACCTACACGGTCGTCGACGGCAACGATCTCGTCAACCAGCTCAGCGCCTCGGCCTGGGTGACCGCGGCCGTGGGCCCGCACGTCACGGAGCTGCCGACCGTCATGCCGGTACCGCCGAACCAGTTGCCGCCGTTCGCGGTGTTCAAGGGCGGCGTGAACGGCGAGGCCGCGCAGCCGTCGGACTACCAGGTCGGACTGGACGCGCTGCTGACGCAGCCGGCGCACATCATCGTCGCCGCCGGCCAGGACGACAGCTTCGGAAACCGCCTCGACGCGCACTGCCAGAAGGCCTCGACCGACGCGATCAAGCGGGATCGAATCGGAATCGTCGGCTCGCGCCCGCAAGGAACGACGAACCTCGAAACGTGGTTCGACCAGATCATCGGCCACAACCTCGACAGCGACCGCATCATCTTCACCGCACCCGGCATCCGCGCCGGCGACACGCCGACCGGCCAAGAGGTCACGCTCTCCGGCGCGTACACGGCGGCGGCGTTCGCGGGGCTGCTGAGCAGCTTCGACCCGGAAGTCAGCCCGACCAACAAGGTGCTCCCGGTCGACGAGCTGGAGGCGCACTTCGACTCCGCGCACCTCACGCTGCTGCTGCAGAACCGCGTCCTCGCGCTGGAAAGCCGCCAAGGCTTCCACGTCGTGCGCGGGATCACGACGACGACCGGCGGCGCGTTCGCGCAGATCACGACGCGCCGCATCGTCGACTATGCGAAGTTCGGCGTGCGCTCCGCGGCCGATCCGTACATCGGCCTGCTGAACAACGAGCGCGTCCGCAGCGCGCTCCGCGCGACGCTCAACAGCTTCCTCGGCGGGATGGTCGAGGCCGAGATGCTCGAGAGCTACGACGTGAGCGTCACGGCGACGCGCGCACAGGAGATCCAGGGGATCGTCGACGTGACGATGACGCTCCAGCCGGTCTTCAGCATCGACTTCATCCAAGTCACCATGTTCCTGCAGTAAGGAGTGCATGCGGAATGGCCGACAACGTCTTCACCGGGAAGAACGGGACGCTGACGCTGACCTCGGACGCATCGACGCCCGAAGGGAAGGACGCGAACACCGTTCTGACCACGTACAACAGCCAATCGGCGGCGCCCGTGATCGCGCGCGTCACCAACGTCGAGGTCTACGTCCAGACGGGGCTCGAAGAGTTCCACGAGGTCGGGCGGCGCCACGCGGTCTCGCTGCATCCCGGCGACATCCACATCCACGGCAAGATCGGCCGCGCGTACGTCAACGGCGAGCTGCTGTTCCTGCTGCTCGGGCGCGGCGTCGGCCCGGCGAACGTCGCCAAGCCGTTCCCGCAGCCGGTTTTCCAGCTCAAGCTCGACCTCAACGATCCGGCGATCGTGGCCGCAGCCGGCGGAACGGGCAGCACGCCGCCGGCGCAGGCCGAGCTGGTCGTCGACGGCGTGAAGTTCCAGAACTGGGTGCAGACGGTCCCCGAGGAGGGGTTCGTCATGGAGAACCTCACGTTCAAGGCGCTCACGATCACCGTCAACGACGCCGGCCTCGCGCCGTCGTTCAGCTGACGCGAGTACCGCGGCCGTGGCGCTGACGCTCGAACAACTGCTCGCCGGCGGGAGCGCGACCCGCGAGGTTGCGATCCCGCTCGACCTGCTGCAGTCGGGTGCCGACGCGGCGGCCGCGAAGGTCACCGTGCGCCCGCTGACCGTGCGCGATCTGCAGCTGATCGCCGGCGCGGTGCGCGACGACGAGAGCCTCTCCGCCGCGCTGATGATTCAGCAGGCAGTGGTCGAGCCGGAGCTGCGCGTCGAGCAGGTGCAGAAGCTGCCGGCGGGACTCGCGCGCTTCCTCGTCGACCGCATCAACGAGATCAGCGGGATCGACACGCCGCAGAACGCGCTCGAAGAGCTGGTGCAGGCGCCGCTCGCGAAGGCGTGCTTCGTCCTCGCGCGCGAGTTTGGCTGGACGCCGGATCAGGTCAGCGGGATGACGATCGGGCAGATTCTGCTGTACCTGGAAATGATGCGATGACCGCGCCCGCACTCGACGGCGCGCGCGCACCGCAGTGCTGGCGGCGCGCACTCGCCGCGGCGGCCGCACGGACGCGCGCCGTGCGGATTCGCAGCGCGTGGCTGCGCCGCTGCGTGGAAGCGTCACCGTCGTTGCGGGGCGGACCGCTCTACGGAACGACGCTCGCGGACCTCGTCGCGGCGCTCGCCGCGGCACGCGCGGACGGCGCCGACGACGCCGCGCCGCGCGCCACGCGCGCGACGGAACCGCCGACGCGGCGTTCGCGCGACGCGGCGGTTCCGTCGGGCCGGCCGAACGCCGCCGCCGCCGGTGGGGGAGCGGCGGCGGCGTCGCCGGCACAGCGCGCCGCGACGGTGATCGACGTGAGCGACGTGCGGAAACTGTCGCGGAGTGCGCCTGCGCTGCTGCTGGAGCGGCTCGCAGCGGGGCCCGCTCCGACTACCGCGATGATCACGACTGCGCACGGAA